>CAZTXR010000001.1:0-35812 GCA_964617605.1 uncultured Clostridia bacterium
AATAAGGGGCCTGAAATTTTGCCTAAATATTTGTCAATTTGACCTTGGCTGCAGGTGCAATCATGGGTAGGATCTCCTAAGTAACCGCAAGGACAAGGGTTCATGGATGCAACCATCATAAATTTAGCAGGAAATGTATAGGAGCCGGATGCTCTCGATATGGAAATTTTACCATCTTCCATAGGTTGACGGAGTACTTCAATAACACTTTTAGGAAATTCGGGGATTTCGTCTAAGAATAAAACACCATAGTGAGACAAGGATACTTCTCCGGGTCGTGGTTTTAAGCCCCCTCCGGCCATTGATGTTCGGGATGATGTGTGATGGGGAGAACGAAAAGGTCTCGTTCTAATTAAGCCTTTGTTGCTGAGCAAACCGGATATGCTGTAGATTTTAGTAACTTCCAAGGATTCATCAAATGTAAGGTCTGGCAATATGGTTGGAATACGCCGTGCAATCATTGTTTTGCCTGAGCCCGGGCTTCCTAAAAGCAAAATGTTGTGCATGCCGGCTGCTGCCACTTCAACTGCTCTTTTCATGGCAGGCTGTCCTTTAATTTCAGAAAAATCTTCTTGAAAATAATCTTGGTTATTAGCTAGGTCGTACTTAAATTCAAATGGCTCAATATATAAATTTCCGTTTAAATAATCAACTAATTGGGAAATATTGTTAACAGCTATTATGTCAATTCCTTCTATAGCGCCGCATTCTTCCTTATTGTCCTCAGGTACGACAGCTTTTTTAAAATTATTGTTACGCATTGAAATTATCATGGGAAGTGCGCCGTCAATTGCTGTTATTTTGCCGTCTAAAGACAATTCGCCTATTATGAAGGTTTTTTCATCCACCTTTTTATAAATTGCTTTAGATGCTGAAAGTATTCCCACTGCAATAGGCAGGTCTATTTGACTTCCTTCTTTTTTTAAATTTGCCGGGGCAAGATTAACCGTAATACGGCTTACAGGAAATTCAAATCTGCAATTTTTAATAGCAGACCGTACCCTTTCTTTTGATTCTTTAATTGAAATATCAGGCAGCCCTACAATATTAAAATTGGGAAGCCCCCCCGACAAATCTGTTTCCACATCCACTTCATAACCTTCAAGCCCGTAAAGGACACATGTTTTAATTTTTGAAAGCATAAAAACCTCCAATTTTCCTATGGAAGGAAGTGCATTAAGGGGAAAAAGCATAATAGAAGTATTTCAAAAAGCAAGAGTCTTCTTTCCGACTGAATGCTTCTAAAACTGAAATATTCCTCTGTTATGGAATCCAAAACATTGATTCTGTTTAGTAAAATATCATATCTGTCGTTTAATTCATAATATTCACTGAATATATCAAATATAGTTCTTGATTTGATTGTATTGTTAAACTCTGCCGGCCTGTCAAGGAGTCTGACACTTTCTATTGTATTATATTTAAATCTTATGCATTCTGCCATTACAGATACTACCTTTTTGGTATTGGCTCTAAGTTTTCCCTTTTTTAAATAGTCAATAAATATATCCGCATTATCCAAGACAAGGGGAAGTTCAGTTTCTATTTTGTAAAGTTCAATGGACTTTGCAAGTATTGTGGCAGCAATATCAATAATAACTTCATTGTATTTAAACTGCTGCTCTGATTCAGGCCATAATTTAATATACCCATCCTCAGTTATAGTCATGGTTTGAGATTCATTGTAGCGCGATAATAATTTGCTGTCCAAATCCACAAATGAACTTCTTAAGTAATCCAAAAAATTATGGATTTCGTTTTGGTTGAATCCTACAAATGTTATACAACCGTATTTATAAAGGTATACCTTTTTATCTGATTCATATTTGAATATCTTTTCTATATGTTCTTTATTTAATTTTATGTATTCCTTCCAACCCGCTTCTAATTTTAAATCAAAATAAGAAGAAATATTGACCAAAGGAAGCTTGGAGGCTATTTTATATGTACTAAGTGTTATTTCCATATCATCCGCCTTATTTCAATAAATCAATAAACATTAATACCACTTCGATTATAATTAAAATTATAACTAAGAGCTCTAAATAAAGACCTCTTATGGAATGACTTATATTTGCGAAACCATCTACTATATTTTTTAATATTTCTGTCTTGCTTTTAATTATTTCATATCTGTCATTTAATTCAAAAAATTCTGACATCTGCTCATAAAAATATTGTGCATCACTGTTTATCCATGTAATATCCGGCTTATCCAAAATCATTATGTATGCAATCGTATTGTACTCATGCCTTACAATTCTTGATGTAATCTTTGCCAATTCTTTATTTCTGATATTTATCTTTCCCTTTTCAAAACTGACTATTTTACTTTCCAAATCATCTAAAATTTTACTAAGCCGTTCTTCCATTCTTTCAAGCGCAACAGATTTTGCTATTATAACTGATATAAGTTCAGGATAGAATAATTCCATCTCAGGAATTTGAACATAATCATCTGTAAATTCAATTTCCTCTCCTTCTGCTATATGAAGAGCATAATCATCTTGAAACCTGTGATAGTTCTGCATGTCAATATCAGGCTTAAAGTCTTTGATATAAAGCATAAATCTTTCTATATGTTCCTTGTTTGAATTAATAAAAACTATGCTGCCAAAGGAAAAAACAAGGACAATTTCATCTTCATTGACTTCACTTATAATCCTTTTTAACACTTCACCCTGCAAAATTAAAGGTTCTTCCCATGTGTATTTTTTCTTGATACTGCATTCAACCGCAATTTTATTTAAATCAATTTCATTTGTAACAGCATAGGTTTTAAAATCTAAGTTTTTCATATTCACCTTCTGTGGTACTTTAGTTTAAAAAGAAGTACAAACCCCTATTATTTTTCTTTGCTATGAAATTATAGCACATATTGTAATAAATAACCATAGTTTATCAGGTAATACTTTAAAAAGTCCTGTAAAAAAAGGGTTACGGATAAGACCCCGATAGGGTGTTGTACTGTCGCCATTCTTATTGATACATGAACAGTAACAAGCCTAAAAAAGGGTGGTCGCTTCTTATGACCATCCCCTTTCGTTTAATTATTTTATTGCCCTTTTGCTAAAATGGCGAAAAACGCTGCTCGGCCCACCATTCCTCTTTTAATATATTGTATTGATTAGTGAATTGATCTAAATGAACTTTTTCCCACTTAATCAATATATCAAACAAATCCTTGCTTGTCTTTGATTTTACTTTTTCTTTAGCTTCTTCATAAAAATCTACAGAGCTTTTCTCCATTTGCATTCCTATTCCAAATATGGACATTTCCTTTGTGGCATATAATTTATTAACCTTGTCCCAACGATAAATTTCCGGAGAAGGTATGCTTATGCCGGAAAATAATATTTCCTCTACATTTATTTCGTCTCCATCATTGAGAATGGTCCATAATTTTTTTAAATATTCCGAATGCTTTAGTTCCTCATTGGCTAAAGATGTAAAAGCTTCTTTTGTACCCTGGCTCTTGGCTTGTTCTCCTGCCATTTTATAAAATTCATAGCCTTCCATTTCATTTAAAACAGCTTGAGAAATAATAGAAAGTTCTTCCTTATACATAATATCCTCCTAATTTTTATATTATTATTATACCATCAGGAGCAATTCTTAAACATTATTCCTTCACAGCTACAGCTTTTTTAACTGCATTTATAAGCGCCTTGCTTGTAACTGTTGCACCGGAAACTGCATCCACATCAGTTGTTTGCTTTTCTATAATGGACTTAATAACTGTATCTATGGCATTTGTGCTTACTCCCCTTGTTTCATTGTGATGTGTAACATCAATATTTATAATTTTATCATTCTTCATTGTAACCAAAACTTTAATAGGGCCCCCTATTCCTCTGTCTTCGCCTATATATTCCCCGGATTGAGGAATAATTTCTGCCGCTTCCTGCCAAATTGCTTTAACAGGTATTTTCCCTTCCATTACCGATTCCAAAGCTGCGTCATCTTTCATTTCAGCTGCATTTTGGCCTGCAATTTGTCCGAATATAAGGCATTCACCCAAATTGCCGGAGCCCTGATAAATTCCTGAAAACATTGAACCTAATTCACCGGCACTGTAAAGATGAGGAATTATATTTCCTTTAATATCTAAAACTTTACCCTTTTCATTTCTTTCAGGACCTCCTTGAGTGTTTGTAAAGGATGGTACTAATTCCATTGCATAAAACGGCCCCTTTTTGATTGGCTTTAGTGTATCCTTAGCTCTTCCAAAGATTGGATCCTTTTTATCTGAACAATATCCGTTGTATTCCCTTATTTGTTTTTGTAAATTATCTGGGTTAAGGCCTATTTTTTCTGCCAACTCTTTAATTGTATCTGCTTTTACAATCAATCCCTTTTCTATTTCTTCCACATTGCCCTCACTCCATGTAGGATATACAGGTTGTGAAAGGCGTGCACTTTCATCAAATATGGCATATGCAGGAAGAGATAAGGGCATCTGTTTCCACATACCGTGAAAATCTATGTGGCCGTGATTTGGCAAAATGGATTCATCTGTGAACCGTGTTCCGTCCGCTCCGACAAATATTACATTTTGCCTTCCAAAGCCCGAGCATAGGTCAGCAGCCTTTTCGCCTTGAATCGCATATGCAAAGGCAGTATTTGTTTCAGGATTTAATACATTTAAATCCGGACCCGCAATGTTGCTCATATGCCATAAATTTGCCCCAACTTCCATTGCCATTTTGATTCCGTCACCGGTGTTGTATCTTGCTGCTTTGGAATATGCATATGGAAGCTGCAGATAATCCTGTATCATTTGCATATTGTTTTCAAATCCTCCGGTACACAAAACCACTCCGTTTTTTGCCCTAATGTTTAATAAGGTGCCGTTATTGTCAACCTTTACACCATGAATTATTTTTGTATCAGGATCCTGTATCAAGCTTAGGCCCGGAGATTCAAACCAAACTTCTATTAAATCCTTTCTATCTTCAACTGCTTCCTGCAAGGTTCTGTATAAGGCGCTTGTCCATATTTCTCCATCTATCAGCATTGCATCCATTACTTCCCCCCCGGGCAAATTATATTCCTGAAACGGGAAGACAAAAATATTTTCTGCTCCTAAATATTTTAGCCATTCATAGTTAGTGCTTGCATATTCTATATATGTTTTAATCATTTCATCGCTTGGGGTCTTGTATTTACCGCGAAGATTTTTAAAATATTCTGTACCCTTATCTATGTTCTCTTTGTCGATACTTATGACTGCCTGCATAGCAAATCTTGTATTTCCACCTTCTTCACCTTTAGGAGCTTTTTCAAGAAGCAGTACGCTTGCTCCTTCATCTGCAGCCTTTATACTTGCTGTAGCTCCTGCCCCCCCATATCCAACAACAATAACATCATATTCTCCATGCCAATCAACCGTTCCTAAAAAATTATTGCTTGAATTCTTTATGGCTTCTTGGTTTTGTCCATCAATGCTTTCAAAGGAAAATCCCGTTATAGTCTGCATTAAGATTAAAAAAAACAAAAGTAATACAAATAATTTTTTCATCCTTTCCTCCTCCTTTTTTCCATAGCTGATAATTCCCTTTTTTCTTCTTCTATAATAATTTCTTTCCTTATATTTAGCTCCCGGGATAATATGTCAATAAGTATACTCCTGAAATTAATTTTCCATTCTGTCATAGCCGGGTCGTAAGTTAATGCATAGGCAGACAGCTTGCCTGCATCTTCAGAAATATAGCCTTCTTTAGACTGCTCAAAATCAATTCCGTAAATTTTACTCCCCCTTATTATGAAATTTCTAAAATTAACATCATATAATATTATTTGTTCATTGCAACAATCAAATGTTGCATTATAAAAGGCTTTAAGCCAGCTGCACAGCTCATAAATCACAGTTTCATCCAAAATGTTTCGTTTTTCTGATTCTTCATACCAGTCAAGCAGCGTTCTTTCCCCCAAATCTTCAAGGTATAATACATTATCCTCTGACTTTATTATTGAGGGAACATTAACTCCCGAATTTTTAAGCATATGCAATAGGTCTTTTTCCTTTTGGAAGCTTTCTTTACTCTTAAAACATTTTACTATATATGCATTGTCTTCTTCCATAATACGCATTACCGAATTTCGCTTGCTCAATAACTTTATCTTTTTATGCATATTTCAATATCCCCATTTTTTGTATACCCATTCAGTTCCTTTGCAATACCTTCAATTGTATTTATTAAAATATTCTGGACAAAAGGCACCATTGTAATTTCTTTGCCGTCAACTTTCAAAATAATACTTTGCTCTGTCAAAGTACAATCCCCCCTTTCCGCTTTCCCTTTTAATATAAGAGCCGATAATTGACTGCATGTGTGCCCGCAACTTTGGCAGCATTCATCATCCACGTCAGGTAATCTTTCAAATACTCTTTCCTCTATTAAATCGACCAATTTCTCAATATCAGTCAATGAATTTATGACAGGAATTCCTTCATAATCCAATAAGCCCTCAGATATTCGCCCTGATATGGCAAATGTCCTTTCATCCATTTTTTCTAAAATTCCCTCGATATTATGTGCAGTAACTATTTTTGGAGCACACGTATCTCTTACCCCTTCCAATACAACAAAGTCATGATTGTAAAAGCTTAAAATTTCATTTATATTCAGTTTGTTTTGAAACAATATATCGGTTTCATACATTCCCCTTGCTGTAACTAATTGTGAGCCTGCATCTTTATGCCTGTAAGTATTGCTTCCTTCAATATCAATTTTAAACTTTTCATAATGAATTTCTTTTACACTTCCTACCGTGTACTTTCTTCTTCTAAGTTCCTTTATTATATTTTCTATGGTAGTAGTTTTACCGGATTTCGATATTCCGATTACAGAAAAAACTTTCATGTTCCACCTCTTTACATAAAGATTATAAACAATAACGCTGCACCTATACTAAGCCCTATGGTAAGATAATCATAAACATTCATCTTTAAGACCAAGTAGCTGCTTCTTTTTGGGTAGGCCCTAAACCCTCTCATTTCCATTGCCGCAGAAAGTTCCTTTGCTTTTATAACAGAATTTATTGTTATTGGGGTAAGTATATATTTATAAACCAAAATTTTTTTATTTAATTTAATTTTATTTATATCAATACCCCTAAGCTGTATGGCTGTAATCATATCCGTCATTTCTTCTTTAAAAACTGGTAAAAATCGTAATGCTAGAGACACCATAAAAGCTATTTCATAAGGGCAGTGCCACTGAATAAGTCCTTGAATTATTTCCCTGCTTGATGATCTTGTAATAATTGCTGCTGAAACTATGATTATAGAAATCCTTAAAATGAATTCGAGAGACTTGATTACTCCATAATCAGTAAGTAATGTAAATTTTCCTGTTATCAAAATGGGATTTCCTGTTTTAGTCAATAAACTTTGCAATAGTGCTATTAAAATTATAATTTTTAATAATTTTTTTATCCTTACTGCTATTGATATTAGATTAACATTGTGTAATAAAGCAATTACTATGGAAGCACATAAAATTAGTGACAATGAAGATAATTTATTATAAATTAATGCCATGGTTGAAAGTATTAAAACTTGGATTAATTTTGTTCGGGGGTCATTCATAAAATTGTCCCCCTTCAATGTTTATTACTCTGTCTTTATGCATGTCTATGAAATTTTTGTTATGGCTTACAAGAAGCATGCCTATTTTTCTGTCTTTTAGTTCATTTAGCACTTCCGACAATGAGTTTATTCTTTCTTTGTCAAGGGACGCAGTAGGCTCATCCAATATCAGGTATTTAGGTCCAATCATCAATACAGAAGCAATGGCTAATCGCCTTTTTTCTCCGTAGCTTAGAAATGAAGGATATGAATTTTGAACTTTTTTAAGGTCAAATATTTCAAGCATCTCCAATGCCTTTTTATTAACCTCTTCCTTGTTATATCCCTTAAATAATAAAGGAAATGTCAATTCCTCCATAACTGAAGTGCTAAAAAGCTGTCTTTCAGGATATTGAAATACATAACCGATCATTTCGCCGATACTGCCAAGAGAAAGCAAATTTGTATTTTTGCCGAATATTTTTATTTCTCCGGAGGAGGGTTTTATAATTCCCATAATTAATTTTGTGAAGGTTGTTTTTCCGGACCCGTTTCTCCCTGTCAAAAAAGTGGTTTCTCCGTTATTTAATTGCATAGAAATATTTTCAAACACATATCCCTTGCCATAGCCATAGCCATAAGAAATATTGTTGATTTCAATTTTATTATCCATCATTCACCTAAATAAATAATTCTGTCTGCAATTTTTATATTTTCAAGGTCATGATCAACCATAAGTATAGTTTTTCCTTCTTCTTTTAACTTAAGAAGTACCTTCATTATTATTTCTTTTCCTTCATCATCAATCCATGACATTATTTCATCGCATATTAATATGGAGGGATTAAGCATCAAGGTTGATGCTATAGCAATAAGCTGCTGTTGACCTCCTGACAAATTATTGGGATTGTCATATCTTGACTTTTCCATATTTATGATTTTTAAGATTTCCTGCATTCGCATCCCTATTTCCTCTCTGTCAAGGCATAAGTTTTCAGGTCCAAATGCAAGCTCGTCTTCAATTGTAGGAGAAAAAAGCTGGGTTGAAGGATTTTGAAATATTATTCCTATTTTTGTGACTGTTTCAGCAATACTTAAGTTGATAATATTTTCTCCGTAAATTAATACTTCCCCTGACAGATGACCCTTGTACAATCTTGGAATAAGCCCGCAAATCAAGTTGCACAGGGTGCTTTTGCCACAGCCGCTCTGCCCTTTTATGGCAACTGTTTCACCTGATTTCACAGTAAAATTTACATCCTTTAAAATGTAGTCCTGTGAGTTGTTATATTTAAAGCTTAGATTCTTAACTTCTAGTGCATCTTTCGTATTTATCGCATTCATTATTTAACCTCAATTTCAGTAATCCACTTGCACCTTCTGTTGCTGAAATTATCAGAAACAACTATTGATTCATAAGGCCCCCTGCCCCCTGTATCCCTGCTGCCAAGGTAGGCATTGTCCTCCATAAAGGCAATATATACATTTTTTTGGGCTAACACTTCTTCGGAAGAATAAGCGACGGAATAACCGTCAACAGCTTTGATTATAATTGTTTTGTTTTGAAAACTTACATTGTTCTTCTCTAATAAATCCTTTAGCTGAACTCCTGTGTACATGTGGCTAGTAGGCTTTGTTTTGGCTGTGTCGAAAACTGCTTCAAAATTTTCACTGTATAAAATTATATTTTCCCTGTTTAATATACTTATCTTACCATCGTAAGCCAACACAATTTGAGCATTAGCCAAAATTTGTTTCTGCTTTTCAATATTGGCATTATTAAAATTTAAGGATATAGTCAATACAATTATTAAAATTAATATTAATGCAACAATTATTGCAGCTCTTTTTTTCATTAATCATTTATGAAATATGGTACAAGCATATCTGTTTGAGAGCATATTCCATGACCTCCCCCTTCAGAAGTTTCATGCATGCCATGGTCAGGCACAAGTATAATGCTGCCATCCCATATTTCGCTTAAATTTTGCAGGTATCGGTCAATGGTTTTTATGTAATCCATTGTCTCTTCTGCATATGGTCCAAAGCTGTGTCCCCGGTCATCAATACCGTGAAAATGCATAAAGATGAAGTCATAATTTTCTTTTGCAGCCTTAAGAGCGCTTTGATACATTTCGTCATCCGTATCGCCGTTTTTATTTATGTCAATATGCAGTTCGGGTTCAATTTCAGTATTTAATATTTTAATATCCCCCTCAAGCAAAAGAGATTTTTTCTTGTTTTCAATTGAATATTTAAAAATACTGTCCACATTCATTTCCCTTACACTTCTGTCATGCACCCCGTTTACATTTGCAGTCTGTCCCGTAATTATTGCTGCGTAACCTGAATTTGTAACAGGAGTATATACGCTTAAGGCAGGATATTTAAAATATTTGCTCAAAAAAGGAATATAACCTTCCCTATCAGCCATTTTAAACTGATTGTATGAAAAACCATCCAATAAAACTGCCATAACTTTTTCACTGTTTTCCAAATAATCAATCATTTGATAATAGGCCTTGGTAATGCTTTGATAATCATTTGTCAGGTAAATGCCTACAATATTATCAAATCTCATTTGACCGTCAGCTGCATATACAGTGCTGTCAACGCCTATGTAATAATCTGAAGATAATAAAACCGTCTGCCCGTTATCCAGGATGATAGCCGCCTGAGAATATTTATCACGGCTTAATTCACTTATTGGAACCTTGCCCTCAGGGATAAAGTCAACAAATAAGTTTTCATCCTCATTGAATATATTTATACCTTTTAATTCTCTTTCATTTATCTTGGCACTGCAGCCGGTTAAAAACACTAAAATAATTAACAATAACTTTTTCATTTTAATCCTCTAAAATATTCATACTTTGCAGGCTTTTACTCACACTGAATGCAATAAGCCCTCCTACAGTTCCGGATAAGGCTGCTGCAGATAAGATTAATATAACTGTTGCAAAGGGAAGTCTGAAAAATAATATGTTGGAAATAAGCGTTCCCATAACATTTGCTGCCAGGCAGGCAAATACAAAATGAAGTGAATTATATTTTTTATTTTTGGAAAATAAAAACACAAGGTCAACAACCATCCCCGGCAATGTATAGGATACAATGCTCATAATGCCGTGGCTTCCCATAGTTCCTGCAGCAATTACCAATATACCCTGAACAATACCTATTAATGTGCCTGTTCCTGTTTTTTTAACGATTCCTGCACCAAGCACTAACCAAAACATATAAAAACCGCCGGCTACAGCTCCTCCCGGAATAAACAAGGGGCCTGTTATTATATGAATTAAGGGCACCACTATGGGTTTTGTTGCTATGCCAAGGGCTGAAACCACCGCTATTATTATTAAGTTGAAAATAGAAAATCTTCCAAGAAATCTTTTTTCCATAACTTCCTCTATTGTAATATTATTTCATCTACATGCTTAATCCAACGCTGGCTGAAGGGATCTCTTCTGATAATAAGCTGAAAGGGGCCATTGCCTCCCTGTTTTTTAGACTTAAGCAATTCGCCGTCTCTTTCAAATGTTAAATAAACATTAGAAGGTTCCATAAGTTCTTCAATATTTAATGTTATTCTGTATCCGTCAGATGCATTAAATGTTGCTTTTGCGTAAAGTGACAAATCTATATCTATAGATTCAAAAAATCTTGTAAGCTCAATACCCTTATATTCGGTTTCAACAGGCTTGGAGCCGCTGCTTCTCACAACCGCAGGAAATGTTATGCTTTCATCATAAGCATATATTGTTTCTGCATAAATTGTTTTAGTTTCTTTTCCCGCACTGATGACAGCAATAGAGGGCTGGTCCCGGCTGCAGCCTGTCAATAAAAAAAATAAAATTAAACAAACAAAAAATTTTTTCATATTTACCTCTTAAGTGTTAAGGGATTTATTTACTGCATCCTTTATAGAATTTAGAAAGCCTCTTGAGCTTGAGGTTGCACCGCTTATGGAATCCACATTCAAATTTTGACTTTCAATAATTTCATAGCTTAACTCACGAAATACCTCTTCATAATAACCTTGCGTTTCCCTATGGTTTAATATTTTAATCTGGGTAATTTTTTTGTTACTTATGGAAATCTGTGTCTTTATAATTCCGCCAAAACCTGTGCCTATGCCCTCATAAGTGCCGTCGCCTATATTTTGAATGGAGCTGATAGTTTGCACTGCAGAATGCGCAACTGTCAAAGGAAGCACAAGAAATGAAGATAATAATAAAAGCAAACTTATCATTATATAAATATTCTTTTTTAAATTTTTATTAAAAAATGTAAGATAGTAACCGCCCTTATTCCTTGTGCATGTATTTATACATTTAAGGCAGTTAATGCATTCAGGAGACACATTTTCTTCATTTTCTTTTAACCTGAGACCTTCGGACACCGGGCAGTTTTGCAAGCAATAAGAACAGTCACAATTTTTCTTTTTAATTTTTAAGGGTCCAATGGCATAAAGCAAACTTTGAAAGGCTCCCATAGGACAAAAATATCTGCAAAATATTCTTCTTCCAAGTAAAGATATAAGAATAATTAAAAGTAAAGTTATTGTTCCCGCCTGCAGCTTAAATCCTGTGAATATGTTCAAGTATGCAAGCCAGGGAGAAAAGGGAGAAATCATATTTCCCATCCCGAATATGCTTAAAACCATTATAATAATCAATATAATATATTTTAATAATTCGGGCTTGTAGGAAAACTTTACTTCTTTTAATTTTAGTTTGTTGCCTAAATATTTAAAGAAGTCCTGCATAGCTCCAATCGGACAAATATATCCGCAAAAAAACCTCCCCATGAGAAATGCTGTAAGGGCTATGGCTGCAGTTAATGCAATGCTCCTTGTAAAACCCCTCCATCTGTAGGATAAATCCATAAAAGAAGATTTAACCGCACTCCATCCTCCGTATGGATTCATATCTCCTATGGAGAAAATTCTAAAATCAATAGTTCCACTTATGTACAAATAATAAATCAAGCATACTGCTATGACCGCAAATGTTGCTCCTATTTGTATTATGTTTCTAATCTTTAATTTCATTTCTTTCAATCCTTAAAAGGGACTCCATTACTTCATTATTTTCTTTAAATAAATTTACTTGCCCATTTTCATATACTAAATAACATGTAAGCATATCATTTAAGGATAGTTCAATCTTGCTTTCATCCGTATTAAGGGCTGTAAATACACTATAATCCTTCCATCTCATACCTGCTGTAAGCAATATATCCTCTAAAAGCATTCCTGTAAAACCGTTTATATCCTTTGTTCTGACTACTTCAATTATTTTTTCGGGAAAAATTACTGCATCCTTTGTTGTTGAAAAATGTGTCATGTGCTTTACATTCATGCCCAGTTTAAAATTAGGCGCAATATTCATCGGAGCATTTTCTCCTTCAACCTTAAGAAAATATCTTTGTCTTACCAAGGATATTGTTTCATTTTTTAATAAGCCGTCAACTGCAGCCATGGTAAAAAACCCCTTATCGTCAACAAAGTCAAACTTCCGCAGTATTTTGCCTATTTCAATTGATTTATCCTTGGAACCGTAATATTCATAATAATAAGGTTCAATATCTTCTGTCAATGGGTTAAAGATGTGTACCTTATCTATGTCTTTTGGAGAAATTTCCTTGTATAAATCAATATTTGAAACCATCTTTACCCAGTAGGGACCGAGCTCCAGGGGAACAGAAATTCTTACAGGTTTTTCTTCATCCTTAATATTCTTTCCATCTATTTGCCATGTAAGTATTATATCGTTTATTTCTAATTTTTCCTTATCAATCATGGTATAGTAGCCATCTCTTCCGCTTATTCCTATACCTTCATATAAACTTAAATCAATACCTTCCTTTTCCAACACATGGCGAAGGGCAGGTCCTTTTACACGCATATCTGTTTCGGTGCCAGTGGTATTGATTAGTGTTACATCCATTTCTATCTGTTCATATTCTTTAATTTCATCGGTATCTATTCGAACAGAGCCCCCATCCCAGTTTATGGCAAAGCTGTTAACATCCTGCTGCCACATTTCCTGAGGCACCACATCCAAAACTTTTGGCATTTGAACATGATAATTCCAGTACTGATAATGCCCGATTGCTGCATTTACCGCATTTACCACAGCCTGGGAGCTTATGGTAGCACCTGTAACCTGTACTATATCTTCAGGATTCTCCTTGTCAAGCACAACCAAATTCAAATATGTACTGATGGGTAAATTCTTAAACCTGTCAAGAAACCAATCCTTTTCTATATGTTCTGCATAATCCGGCGATTCTTCCTGGCTTAAAATTTTAATCCCCATTAACTCATTGTCTTTGTTTATAGCTGCCAAAACTTCTATGGGACCATTATATCCGACACAACTTACCACATAGGCACATGTTTTACCGTCAATTTCATAGGCTCTTTTTACTGCGGGAAAATACAGGGAACTCTGCAAATCATCAAAGCCTTTTATTAAGGTGACCTTTTTTGCAGCAGGATAAAATACCTTTACTGCTTCCATTTCTCCGGAAGAATCATTCAACACAAAGAATAATGACCCTGCAATAATCAATATTAGTAAAATAATCAGAATATATCTGTTTTTCATGCTTCCACCTATTCAATAATAATTATATCTATATTTGAAACCCATTGAGGTTTATTTACATCACCGGGCTCCTTTTGTCCTACAACCAATTTATAAGGTGCACCGTCATCAGCACTGTATTCTTCACCCTTCTCTTCCCAAGCAATAATCATGGGATATTTGTTTGCAGGATTAGTTTCATCCATATATTCCATCTTTACCTGGTCAAGGGTAAATTCCATGCTGTAGCCATCCTGTGCAGTAATGATAACCTTTGTTGCTTCAGGATTTATAAAAGCTTTTGACTCCAATAAATTCCACAGCTTAACACCTTTAAAATGTGTATAGCCGGTAGTTCCGTAACTGTTTAAGGAATAAAAATCAGCTTCAAAAATAATATCATTCATTGCTTTTAAATCATCTAAAGAAAATTTGATATCATTTTCAACTAAACCTTTAATTTTCAATATATTTTGTTCATTTTCAACTGTTTCTGACAATTCATTAGAAGGTTCTAATTTGCCCGGGTCTGCCGGCAGTGCAGATTCAATCGGTGCAATGGGTTCAGTTGCGTGGTTTTCTTCTGTTTCTTTCGTCTCTTCAGTTTCCGGCTTCTTTTCAGCTTCCTGTATCCCTTCAGCTTCTGATGTACCTTGGGTTGCAGATGGCTCTTGTGTTTCTTCGTTACTATATGCCGCTTCATCATTTTTATCATTATTTAAATCAATTTCCTTATTAACGTCCTGGCCATTGCTCACTTCAGGAATTCCTTGTGAACAAGCTGCCAGTAATAAAACAGCTAATAATATAATCAATAATCTTTTCATATTCACCTCATAAGGGGAGGAAACCCCCCCTTTAAGCACTACTTATTTAAATATCTTAGAAGTATTACTGTTGCTTCTGCTCTGGATGTATTTTTTTCACCGGCAAAAATATTGCCCGGTTGTCCTTTAATAATTTCTGCTTTAACCGTTTTAGCAACAGGTATTTTTGCCCATTCTGCTATGTCATCATTGAAAATAAAAAGCACTTCTTCCGTATTTATTTCTTCATCTGCTAACAAGGAACCTATAATCGAAGCAATTTCTTGCCTTGTAATCGGCAGGTCAGGCTTAAATGCACCGTCACTATAACCTTTTACATATCCCTTTTCCGCCGCAAGAGCCACTTCCTTATAAAACCAGTCATCGGTTTTTACATCGTTGAATTTTGATGTGCTGTCCCCGCTTAAATTCAAGGCCCTAACCATCAAGGACACAAATTCTGCTCTGCTGATATTATCATTTGGTCTGAATAGGCCATTGCTGCCTTTGGCATAGCCTAATGCTGCCATTTCCATTATGCTGTCTTTCGCCCAGTGATCTTCAATATCACTAAACATATCCATTTTTACATCCTTCATTTCAGGTGCTTCATAATCACCTGTACCAACTACAATGCAATCTGTCCATTTTATCCACATGGATTTGCTTTCTTCAATAATAAGCCTCAGAGGTCCGTTAGCATTATTGTTTGCATACCCCACACTTCCTTCATTAGGAACTAAAGGGTACCCGTCGGCTGCATAAGCTAAAATGATTTTCTTGTTTTGCCCTTGAGAATTTAAGACGCCATTTACCACCTGTTCATTGCTTCTTAATATTTGGTTGTAACTTTGTCCGCTAAATACTCTTATACTTGGAACATCTATATCATCCTTAAGTCCTACCACATCATTTATTAAATTCCAAAGAACAAGTCCTTGCATTTGCCTGATTCCGTCACCGGTATAAGTATCTCTGACAGTATGGTTTGTCAATGCTTCAATTTGTCTTAATGTAAATGTCACAGGTTCCTTAACCTGAGAGCCGGTTACACGAAGTACAGGCATATCTAAATATTCTTTATATACACCTTGATTATGGTTCCAGGATTCATCAATTTCTGTTTCAGTGCTGGTACCGGTACCGGTTCCCTGTGTATCAGTAGCTATGGAATTTCCTTCGCCTATTATTATTTCTTTTGCAAACTGCACTTGGTTTGAGCCGTTTGTGTCATTGTAATTTGTTTTACCGAATATTATTCTTACGGGTCCTCCGTCATTGCCAAGCCCGGGGTTGAATCCTTCATCTGTCGGTCTTGTTACATAAGGATACTTGTTAAATCCATAAGCAACCAAAACCGGTAAATTTGTATGAAGCGGATCTACATACTCTCCGGGGAATGTACCGTCTCCTTTGTCCAATGCACTTTTTTCATAATATCCGTACAAGGAGTTGTCTTTGATTTGTTTTATGGTCATCGGAGCAAAATTATAATTGTCGGCTGCAATAAAACGAACCTTTGTATTTTCATCTATATTTTTGTCTAAACCTGCCTTTAAAAGCAGCTCCCATAGCGGTACACCTTTAAATGTATTGTAATACCAAAAGTATTCACTGTTTGAAAGACTGTATTCATGAGTTGTATGGAGGTCTTTCATTGCCTCAATATCTTTTACCTTGTATCTTACTTCTTTCCCTAAACCGTCTCCGTGAATAATCAGTTCATAATCTGTATATTTTGGATTATTGTAAGGAGCGTAGCTATGCTCATAAATATTTTTAGCATCTCGTTCTTCTATATAAACATATGCCACATTGGAAAATTCTTTTGCTGTATTTTTATCCTGCTTATATATTAACTTAAAACAGCCATTGTCATTGTATTTTTCTTTAATATATCCTTCTTCCGTATCCAGGTATACCAAGGGCACTTCATTAATGCCGTAGGCGACAATGTAATTGCTTGCCTCAGATATATCAACAGTTAAGATTGTCTGTCTTGATTTATCTTTAAATGTTATGTTTCCGGCATTAGGCTTTGCTTTTACATAATTGTCGATTAAATACTTAATATTAATACCTTCATAAGAGTTTTCAACTACTTTGCCATTAACTTTTTCATAATATATACCTGATGACTGTCCATTTGTATCCTCTTCTATCTGTCTTAAAGAAATGGCTCTGTAGCCTTCAACGGCAGGTCCTTCAATGGTAAATGTTGCACCTGTTATGGCATCTATGTTGTAAGGTTCCCCCGCTTGGGAAATATGTTTGTATGGTGACGAGGAGCTTACTTTAATAAGTTCATCTCCAACAGTAATTTTAACAACTTCCTTACCCCATTTAGACATATTCATGTCATCTATATCAGTTTGTCCAAATACTAATTTTGGAAAATCCTTATCTAAATCTGTTTCTGATATGGGAGCATCTGCCCATGCAAGAGGAGGTGCGAAAACATTTTTCGGAAAATCAGCCAAAACTTTTGTATATCTTGCTATCATAGGCAGGACTGTTTCCCCGCTGTTTAAAGTAAAATTACTGTAATAATAAGCTCCTTTCAGCTCGCTTATTGTTTTTGAAAATTCAAATCCATCAGAGCATGTAAATTTTACCACATAATCTTTGTCAGTTTTTAAGCCCTTTCCTATCAGTTCAAATAGATCATAACCTTTTGCCTTAACAATTTTGTGAAATCCAAGGCTGTTATTTGTAGAAAATATTCTTTCAACCATACTGTATTCTGACCAGTCACTTGAGGAAATTATTATTTCTTCATCAACTCCGGCGCCCGTAATAGTTAAATCAGGTTGAGCAGCCAATGCAGGAACATTTGTCATTAGCATGCATATAATCAACAGCCAAATTGTAAATTTTCTGAACATTATTGCCTCCTTACAATAAATGAGCGAAAAAATCGCTCATTTATTCATTTATTTATTTGATATTATTCTGCAAATAATGTGTTAAATACTACCAATGCAGCCTCAGCACGATTAACATTCTTAAGAGGTTCAAAGTTTTCTTCTGCTACTCCTGCGAATACCTTTTGTGCTTCAAGCCATGCAACAGCATTTCCTGCCCAATCTGCAACATCTTCTTTATCTATGTAATCAGATTTTTCCATTACAAATTTATCTACCTTTGCTTGTTCAACCTTGCCGGCAGCAACTGCTGCTCTTGCTGCTACAAGAGCCATTTCCTGTCTTGTAATAACTTTTTCGGGAGCAAATGTTCCGTCAGGGTATCCTGCGAATAAACCAGAGTCTACAGCTGCTTGTACATATGTTGCTGACCATCTTTCTTTAGCTATATCGCTGAATACTCCTTGGTAGTCTTTAAGTTCATAACCTAAAGCTGCAACTACTATTTTACAAAACTGCTCTCTTGTAAATTCTTTTTCAGGAGCATAAAGTCCGCCGCCAACGCCATCGATTATTTTTCTTGCAGCAAGGTCATAAATTGCATTTTCAGCAAATTTATATTCTTCACTTAGATCTGTGAATGTTACTGTTTCTGTTGCTTCTTCTTCAACAGGCTCAGTAACGGGAGTTTCCTCAACAGGAGTCTCCTCAGGCGTTTCTGCAGTCTCTTCTGTAGCTTCTCCTACGGTAATTTTATTAACTAATTTAAAAACTGTTCCAAACTCTCCTGCCTCTTTTACATTTCTATAAACCGTGATTTCTTCATTTTCAATTTCATCATTGTCTATCAGCTGGCCATCTACCTCATAAGCTAAAACGAATTTAAGTTCATCATTAAGCACATCCTTTAAGGATTGCGGATCAATGGGATATCCGTCAGATGCAAAGAATTCCACAGTACCTTCTTCAGCAGTTACACCTGCTTTTTCCTTCAACAGATAAGATAAGCTGACGCCTTTTACCTGAGCTGATTTTTCTCCGCCTTTTGAATTATAAATGTATTCCTGAGTTATTTGAGCTTCCTCAGGCATTGCTTTTAAATCTTCCAATGAAAATTTTAATTCTGCAGCAGCTAAGCTGCCACCAATTTCAACTGCATAGCTTTCCTCTGCAAAAACCAATGATTGCGATAAAATCATTACTACAGCTAATACCAATGAAATAATTCTAAATCTTTTCATAAATCTCCTCCATAATTTTGATTATTTATTTAAAAGGGACATTCATGTAAAGATTAACCTTAATGTTTGTCCCATTTTTTACAATAAATTTTTAGGTCCTTGTGCTCGGAGTATATTAAATTAAAAAAATTATATCATAAATAAAAAGAAGTGTAAAGTTGCAATTTCGTTAATCTTCAAATACTTTGCCTATACTGTCGTTTATAACTAAATCAGCATTTTTGTCCATGGGGGTTGATGTTTTGTTAATCAATATCAGTTTACTGCCCTTAAAATAATTAATAAGTCCGGCAGCAGGATATACCACAAGCGATGTTCCCCCAATAATTAAAACATCAGCATTTTCTATATATTTAACTGATCTTTCCATAATATCACTATCAAGGCTTTCTTCATATAATACAACATCCGGTTTAACAAGACCCCCGCATTGGCATTTTGGAACCCCTTTACTATTGACAATGAAATGAACATCATGAAATTTCCTGCATTTCACACAATAATTACGATGTACTGAGCCATGAAGCTCCAATACATTTTTGCTTCCTGCTTTCTGGTGAAGACCATCGATGTTTTGGGTTATAACTGCCTTTAATTTTCCTTCTTCTTCAAGTTCAGCAAGCTTCTTGTGAGCATTGTTTGGCTTTGCATTTAAAAAAATCATTTTATTTATGTAAAAGTCATAGAATTCTTCTGTGTTGCTCAAAAAGAAGCTGTGAGAAATCATTATTTCCGGCGGATATTTGTATTTTGTGCTATACAAGCCGTCAACACTTCTAAAATCAGGTATGCCGCTTTCTGTAGAAACCCCTGCCCCGCCAAAGAATACTATATTATTGCTTTTTGATATTATTTTTTTCAGTTCACTGTGCATATTTACCTCCCACTCATAATCTCTTCATTTATTATATCATAAACCAAGTTTTTATCAAACATCCGGAACAAATAAGATAAGAGGACAGGGTGCGGTTCATTATGAACCGCACCCTGTCCCCTTTTTATTACTCATATATATTTACTAATTTGTCCCCTACCATTTCCATGTTAAGATAATCTCTGTGTCTTTGTGGAATTGTAACTACATCAGGATTACCGTCACTAATAAATCTTTCCCTTTTATTATTCTCATATGAATTAAAATAGTCATATATACCGCAGTTATCAACATTGATTTCGCTTGCTGTCACACGGTAAAGGCTCTTAAAATTCGTTAATGTATCAAAAGGCGAATAAGCAGGTCTCCAGCCTACATCCAAAACTGCTATTGTCTCATAGGCCTCGCCTTCATATTCTCCTTTAAGCATTGATTCAATAAACTCATCCTTTGGATTGCTGCCATGGGGAAGGGCAAGAGTTTCAACTGAATAATCAGGCAGGTACTGTTTTATTATATTGTTTACTGAGCCTATTTCTATTTGTATTTGTTCTGAGTTTAATTTTGACATCTCATTATGGCTATATGTGTGATTACCTATATCATATCCGTTATCAATAAGCCAGCTGAACTTTTCTTGTACATATTCTTTTTGGCCAAATGGATTAGTTCCTAAAAAAAAGCTTGCAGTAACGTTAAAATCAGGGTATTTATGTTTAAATTCTTCCAAAATCCCAACAGCACAATCAGGGTCTATTATCATTTCACCATTTGTTTCAATATAATTAAAATTATTTTGCCTTCCGTCATCAAAGGTCAGTATTATGGGGGTAAACCCTGCCTTTGTTTTAATTTCTCCCTTGGCATAATCGTTTAAACTTATCATTTGATAACCGTTTTGATACATATATTCCAAATCCTTGCGAAGGTTGTCGGGGGTTCTTTGCCATGTTGACTCCTCCTGACCCACACCATGGTACATAAGTATCATGATTTCACCAAGTTCATTGGGATTCAGTGATAAATCAACAGAAGCTATAGCATCTTCTTTGGTGGGTTCTGTGATATCTTCTTTAACAGGCTCCTTGGGTTCATCGGCTTCTGTATCTGTTTTTTGCTCATCCGATGCTATGGGCGGTTTTTCCTCAATTGGCATTTCTACAGGTTTTTCTGCCTTACAGCTTGTCAATAATAACAATACCAATAAAACAATTATTTTTTTCATTTTACTCTCCTTTTTCTGTAATTCTATTTTATATTATTAGAATACAAATGTCCATATGAAGATTTTTCATATTTTTGTTTAATATTGATTGTATTTTTGATATAATGAGATTAAAAGGAAGGGTTGGATGGGGGACACACCGGGACTGCACCTTTAACTTTGGAGGATAAATTGGAAAACAGCAAAAAAAACGCACAAGATAAGTTAAAACTTTTGTATATATTGAATTTTATAGATTTACCATTAACAAATATAGAAATAAGCAACTACATATTAGAATACGAAATGATGGATTATTTCACATTGCAGCTCTTGTTAAGCGATCTTCAGGATGCTAAGTTTACAATAATCAAGCACAGCAACGGAAAAGAATGTTATTTTGTTTCTGCAGCAGGTAAGGCTGCATTAGAAATGTTCAATAAAAAACTTCCTGAATATTTTATAAAGGAAGTTGAAAAAAATTTTTCCCATATAAAAAAACATATAAAAAAGCAAAGTGAATTGGTTGGTCATTATTACAAAAGAAAAGATGATGAATATGTCGTTTCTCTTCAAGTAACTGAAAACCTAACCAATATATTCAACTTGAGCGTAAATGTCCCTGATGAATATACAGCTAAAAACATAATAAAGAGATGGGAAATAAGTCCTGAAAATATATTTAGGCAAATAATGACTATATTAGTATCCGAAATTAATGAATAACTTTGATTAAACCCGGAACAAATTGTAAATCCATGAATCTTAAATCATGCTTCTTTTTATCCATTATTGTAATTTGCTGTCGTTTTGAATTTGTTATGTAAATATTATCTTGACCGCAAGAAAGGGATTCCGGGTACCCGCCTAAATATATTCTTTGTGTGATTTCTCTTAAATCAGAATTTATAATATAAAGACATTTATCCACAATATTTATAGCATACAGTATATTTTGTTCAGGATCATGCAAAAAATCAGTACATAAACCGTCTATTACAATTATATTTTCTATCATAGCACTATTTAAATTTATATAGTTTATTTTAGTGTGAACATTTCCATTTGCATAATATGTCATAGCCATTATTCTGTCATCTGAAGCAAATAAATGCATAGGCTTTCCTTCTGTTTTGAAACTCCTTCTCAATCCTTTATCAATGCTGTATTCCGCCACTTCATTTTCTTCATAACAAGATGTGTAAAGCGAGTTACTTTTTATTGAATAAATTACATCATGGGCTTTTATGCCTGCAGGTATGGAGCCTGTCAATGTAAAGGAATTTAAGTCTATTATTGAAATATTGTCTGATTCAAAATTAGCAACATATATATTTTCATTATCTAAACACATATGTCTCGGGTCTCTTCCCACGTTTGTTTCAAGAAAGTCATTAGTAATAATATCATATTTATATATCTTATTCATGTATGAATCTGCCAAATAAACCGCATTTTTTGACACTTCCATACTGTGAATAGCAAGACTGTCACTTTTTCCCAAATTAACAGCTTTTTTAAATATGCAATTTTCACCTTGAAGTTCTATTATAAATAAAAATAAATTTCCTTGACTTATTCCTGTTGTGACAATTTTTTCATCATACACTCAAATCACCTCCATATAGTTTATGAATCATAAGTAAAGAAGTGAATATTATGTTTTAATTTTATTAATATGGGTATAAATACTTTAAGAAATCAAATAAAAAAGGAGATATTTATGTTAAACGAAAAAGTAGCAAATTTATTAAATGAACAAGTCAACAAAGAATTTTATTCTGCCTATCTTTATTTAGATATGGCAAATTATTATACAGACAATGGATTGGACGGTTTTGCCAATTGGTTTAAAGTTCAAGCCCAGGAAGAAAGGGACCATGCCTTATTATTTTTGCAATACATGCAAAATAACCAAGAAAAAGTTACATTAGGTGCTATAAATGCACCGGATATTGTATTTGACAGTTTCGGTACCCCCTTAAATGAAGCATTTAAGCATGAACAATATGTCACAGCTTCCATAAATAATATTTATGATGCAGCATATCAAATCAAGGATTACAGAACAATGCAGTTTTTAGACTGGTTTATTATGGAACAGGGTGAAGAAGAAAAGAATGCAGATGATTTAATAACAAAATACAAGCTTTTCGGTGCTGATGCCAAGGGTTTATATATGCTTAATTCAGAATTGGCAAGCAGGGTATATTCTGCACCATCATTGGTATTGGATTAATTATAAAAAATTAATATCAAGAAAAGAAACACAGCAAAAGATGCTGTGTTTTATTTTGTTTTCCTGGAAAAAATGATTTCCACCTGTCTTGGAATGACGAGTATTCTCATTCTGTTTTACACCGTCGGTATACAGATCATGGTTCCGATAATTAAAAAATTTGCCGGTCTTAAATGAGGATTCGCAATAAGTAATTCTGATGGCGTAATATTATTGGCTATAGCTACGGTTGAAAGACTATCCCCTGCCTTAATTACATATTCTGATGCAGTTCCTTGCGGACATGGGGCAAAGGGCTCAGGCGGTATACACAGGTCTGTTCCCGGTACAATAATATTCGGATTGAATTCTTTATTTGTTTCTTTTAGCTCATTTAAGCTTAAATTGTATGATATCAATATATCGCTTAATCTTGTTCCTTCTTGTATGGTAACAAGGGTACCGAAAGGACAGCCTGCCGGTACATTTGGTATGCATATCTCCTGACCTACCTTTAAATCATAAGGATTTGCCTCAGGATTTGCTTCAAGAAGCAAATTCAGAGGAATACTGTATCTTTGTGCAATATTATAAAAACTTTCTCCTTCCCTTATGGTGTAATATGCACCATTAATGCATGGCGGCCGTTGAGGAACTTTTGGCACACATAGAGTCATTCCTTCTGTTAATGATCTTAACCTTAATGTAGGGTTTAATTCAATCAACCCCACCAAATTCGTTCCAAACCTTGATGCAATGGAGTTTAATGTATCCCCTGGCCTCACTTGGTACGGCATTGTATATATGTTGGGGCATAATTGTTGATTTTGTCCATAAATCACTATAATCACCTCATATTATAATTAGTTAGTTTATAATATTCATCAGCCGGTGAATGTTTCCTTAATATATGTTTACTGTGTTTCAAACCTTTTTCTTTCTTCCACAGCTAATTTATCACATCTTTCATTATAGCTG
The DNA here is from genome assembly GCA_964617605.1 of uncultured Clostridia bacterium. Classification (GTDB taxonomy): domain Bacteria; phylum Bacillota; class Clostridia; order Tissierellales; family Sedimentibacteraceae; genus Sedimentibacter. Next base: position 24,352 of record CAZTXR010000001.1, read on the forward strand.
TGTCCCCGGTGCCCCATGACATGAACAAATTTTACCTTATGTCCCTCCATTGCCTTTAGCAACCTTTTCCATAACTCTATGTTTAAAACTTCTTTGCCGTCAGATTTCTTCCAGTTCTTTTTCTGCCAAGAATCAATCCAGCCTTTATTAAAGGAGTCTGTAATATATTTTGAATCAGTGACAATTACAACATCACAGGGCTCTTTTAATGCTTCAAGACCTATAATTACACCCATAAGCTCCATTTTGTTATTTGTGGTATTTTCTTCTCCCCCGGATAAGACAGATTCATGGCCGTTGTATTCCAATATTACTCCATAACCCCCGGGACCGGGATTCTTGCTGCAGGCGCCATCAGAGTATATGTTGACCTTTTTCATTTTACTACCCCTTATTTTTAATTAGCATTACTCTTAATATACCATAATGTTCTTCTAATTCCCTAAGCTTATCCTCATTGAATTCCCCTATTACATCTATAATATTGCATGCATAATCCCCCCTTGATTTATTGACCATGCCTATTATATTTACATTGTGAGATGCAAGTGCAGTTGTCATTTTACCAATCATGTTGGGAATATTTTTATTTAATACAACAATCCTGTCGGTTCCTTGATATCTGTCCATAGAACAATCAGGAAAATTAACGGAATTTGTAATGTTGCCTTTTTCCAAATATTCTGTAAGCTCTGTAACAGCCATTTCTGCACAGTTTTCCTCTGCTTCTATGGTAGAGCCTCCCAAGTGAGGTATACAGACCACATTTTTGGTATTAATAAGCCTTTCGTTGGGCAAATCTGAAACATGGTAGCCTACCTTACCGCTTTCCAAAGCTTCTATTAAGTCATCTTCATTGATTATTCCATGGCGTGCAAAATTCAAAATTTTAACGCCATCCTTCATTATACCAATATTCTGCTTATTTATATAGTTTTTAGTTTCATTGTTATAAGGTACATGAATCGTGATATAATCGCTTCTTTTGTACAGTTCGCTGATATCGCTTGAATATTGAACATCCCAAGACAAGCCCAGTGCATTTTTCACTGAAATATAGGGATCGTATCCTATTACTTCCATCCCTAATTTAATTCCTAAATTAGCAACAAGATGTCCCACATTTCCAAGCCCGATAACTCCTAATGTTTTGCCTTTAAGCTCCGGACCCACAAATTGAGATTTTCCTTTTTCTACAGTTTCTGCAATATCCCTGTCTAAATTTTTTGTCCAGTCTATACTGTCCATCACTTTTCTTGAGCTCATCAAGAGCCCTAAAAATGTCAATTCACATACTGCATTGGCATTAGCCCCGGGAGAATTGAAGACAACAATACCTTCTTCTGAACATCTTTCAACAGGTATGTTGTTAACACCCGCCCCTGATCTTGCTATGGCTTTAAGATTTTTTGAAAATTCCATGTTGTGAATATCTAAGCTTCTCATCACAATTCCGTCTGCTTCGGATGTTTGTTCTTTAACTACCTTATATTTATCCTTAGGAAGCAAATTCATTGTATCCTTTGGAATATCACAAAAAAGTGCTACTTTATGCATTTTCGTCCTCCTGTTATTTTAAAGATTAGTATAACGTTTAAATTGTATAAAAGCAAGTGCTAACTTTAATAAATACTTAATAAATACAGGTTTTAAATGAATAGATACAGGTTTTAAATGCACAAAAATGCGGCTTTCGCCGCATTTTAGTAAGTACTATCTTCCGAAACCTCTTCCGAAGAAACTATTTCCCCCTAACAAGAAAAATATTATCCCTATAATTATTAACCATTCAATCCAATTGTTAGACTCATCATTAAAACATCCACAATTTGCAGCTCTTACTTCATCGGACATATAAATCACCTCTCTTAACATATAGTTTAATATATGTAAAATAGAATAATGTGTGATAGTTTTTTTCTTATAATATTTCCAATGTTTCATAAACCTTCTCAATTAATTCTTCGATATTTAAATTGCCTTCAGACCTTAAGATGGACTCCAATTTCGGATTAATCAAAGGATGTTTTGGCGCAAATACAGAACAACAATCGTCATAAGGCAAAATAGAAGTTTCATAGGTTCCTATTTCTCTTGCTATTTCTATTATTTCAGTTTTATCCAATCCTACCACAGGTTTAAGTATCGGCATATCAATTGCATTTTCTATAACTGTCATTGAACTCATCGTCTGGCTTGCCACCTGACCTAAACTTTCTCCCGTAATAAGCATCTGCATATTGTTTTCTTTGGCAACTCTTTCAGCTATACGCATCATAAAACGCCTTGCTAAAATTGTAGTTTCTTCTTCCCTGCAAAATTCTTTTATAGCTTTGTGAATTTCAAGAATATTAATACTGTACAGTTTTATTTTTCCACAATATTCTTCAAGCTTTTCCTTTAATTTTATTACCTTTTCATTTGCTCTTTCCGATGTAAAAGGATATGTATGAAAATAAAGAGCATTAATTTCTACTCCTCTTTTTGCAATCATATATCCTGCTACAGGGCTGTCTATACCGCCGGATAATAAAAGAAGCGCTTTTCCGTTTGAACCTATGGGGAGTCCCCCTAATGTTTTAATTCGTTCTGAAGAAATATAGCAAGATTTTTTTATATCGATATATATTTCAACATCAGGATTATGCACATCCACAGTAACCGAGCCGAATTCCTCTAAAATTACTCCCCCCACCAGGGCGCTGAAATCCATTGACTTAATGGGAAAATCCTTATCACTTCTCTTGGTTTTTATTTTAAATGTTTTTATATTTTGCTTTGTTAATAAATATCTGAATAGTTCCTTAGTTTGCTCAATAATTATTTCTGCTTCCTTTTCAGTTTTAATGGATGGGCTTAAGTTTGATATGCCGAAAACCTTCCTTACCTTTTCAACTATACCGTCCATATCTCCTTCATTTTTTGTTTCAACATATACTTTTCCCGAATCTTTATAAACAGATACATCCTTAAATCCCTTTAAAGAATATTTTATTTGTTCAATTAGTTTATGCTCAAATGAGCCCCTGTTTTTGCCTTTTAAAAATATTTCTCCGAAACTTACTGCAGCAATATTATACATTCTTCCTTATCCTCTCTTTGTTATGTTTCTAATTTCTTCCACTGACTGTTTAATATTTCCAATAACATATTCAATTTCTTCAAAGTTATTAAAATGACCTAAACTTATTCTTATGGCTCCTGCTTGATATTCCTTGCTTAAATTTATGGCATTCAAAATCCTGTTGTCTCTTGCCTTGGATGAGCAGGCTGAGCCGGTAGATACATAAATATCACTGCCTTCCAAATAATGTACCAATACTTCTCCGGGAACATTTTTAAAGGATATATTTATAATATGAGGAGCCGCCCCATCTATGGGACCGTTAATTTTAATATCTTTAATTTCCTCTGTTAATCTTTTTATATATTGATTCTTTAAGCTATATAGGTTATTTGTTTCTTTTTCAAAATTATCATATATTAATTCACATGCTTTCCCAAAACCTATAATTCCGGCTGTATCTTCTGTTCCTGACCGTATACCCTTCTCTTGCCCTCCACCGTAAGTTAATGGATTTATTTTTAAGCCCGAGCGAATAAAAAGACCGCCAATGCCTTTTGGACCATGGATTTTATGGCTGCTGAATGTCAATGTATCAATGGGTAGTTTATTAATATCAATTTTTATTTTTCCATAGGATTGAACGCAATCTATATGAAGTTTTATGTTTTTATTTTTTTCTTTTATCATGTCGGCAATTTGAGCTAAATCTTGTACAGAACCTATTTCATTATTAACATGCATTATTGAGATTAAAAGAGTATTTTCATCAATCATATTACTAAGCTGTGAAATGTTAATTTTACCGTTTTCATCCGTATCAATATACTTTACTGTGCACTTGTTCTCAAATTGTTTAAATACATTGTATACAGAAGGGTGCTCAATTTTAGTGGTAATAATATTGTTTTGCTTGTTTAAATTTGATAAAAGCCCGTAAATTGCAATATTGTTGCTTTCGGTTCCTCCTCCGGTAAAATATAGTTCCTCAGGAAGAGCATTTATTAATTTAGCGGCAGACTTTCTTGCTTCTTCAAGTTTTTTTTCAACTTTTAGCCCCATCCTATGAAGCGATGAAGGATTACCGTAATAATTTTCATTTACATCAATTATAGCTTGCAATACTTCCCTTCTTACCTTGGTTGTTGCACTGTTGTCTAAATATACCATCATAAATTCCTCTCAATATATAAAAATCATATACTCATAAAATGTAGATTTTTGTAAAAATAGCTTGCATAATATTTTTATGTTTGTTATAATTGTTATTGGTTATCCCCCCCGATAACCAAAATATATTCCCAATACCCCTTTTATGCATATTAATGCTTCACAACAATGGCCCCGAGGCCATTTTTGTGTTCTAATAGGAATGGGGACACACCTCTTAAATGTCCTTGTACTTGTAAAAGTCTCTGCTGTTAGAGGAATGTCCCCAATACTACATTTTCCAGAGTTCTTTTCTATTGTTCTATCTCTTTCCTAACTTCCTTCAAATAAAGCTCAGACACCCTCTTCACAATTTCATTTTTCGAAGAATTAAATAACATCTCATCAATAGTCCTTATTGGCAGAATATCGTTTGAGGTACCTGTTATAAAAGCACCATCAAAATCCTTTATTTCACTGAAATTGATTATCCTTTTTTCAACCTCAATTGAATTTTCTTCACAAATGCTTATAAGCTTATTTCTTGTAACACCTAAAAGAACAGCACCATCCGGTGAAGTTATCAGCTTGTTGTTTTTAACAAAAAAAACATTTGATCTGCTGCCTTCGCTTACGGTATTGTCATTATTAATCAATATTGCTTCAAAGGCACTGTTTTCTTCCATTGCTCTTGTTACTTTATCCTTAAACTCTTTTTGGAATGATTTAATATTGGGGTTTTCTCTTTCAATTTTCACTGTAACAGTATGTATTCCCTCCTTAAATTCTTCATCAGAAGGGTAATAGCTTTCAATAAAATAAAACAATGTAAGAGGTTCATTTTTATAATAATATGAAACCCTTATGTTTAGGTTTTTAAAGGGGTTATTTTTTATCAATAATTTTGTTGAATTTTCAAATTCTTCATAATTTAAGCTGCCCCTTGTGCCGCTTAATCGTATACTTTCATTCATGCGGTCATAATGTTCTTTTAAAAATATTGGTCTGCCTTCAATAACCCTTATAACTTCATAAATTTTGGCAGATTCTTCGCTTATGCGAAGCTCTGTCTCCTCTTTTGAAATTATTTGCTTATTCATCACATTTTTTTCGGATATTATATTTATCATACTATTTATTCATCCTTTCTTTTCTAAAAGTTAAAAACCCTCGCTGCTGCTCAGGGTAATCTTTTTATTTCTTCAATAGATTTAATTTTTTTGTAATGCCTCCAATGTTCAGGAAACAAATTCAAATATGTATATTGGCAAAGTCTTGAATCTATCAGTAAAACTGTTCCCTTATCAAATTCTGTTCGAATTACCCTGCCTGCAGACTGAAGTATTTTATTAAAGCCTGGGTATTTGTAAGCAAAATCATAACCGGAATTCATTTTTTCATCAAAAAATGCTTTAATTATATTCCTTTCAAAAGAAATTTGAGGTATTCCGGTTCCTATTATAACTGCTCCTATTAAATTTTCAAGGGGTAAATCAATTCCCTCAGAAAATATTCCGCCTACAACAGTAAATAAAATAACATTTCTCTCCTTTATAAAGCTCTTCATTATTTCCTGCTGTTCTTCTTCTTTTATTCCCTGACTTTGAAGAATGATATTTTCAGTTGGATATAATGATTCATATTTTGAATATACTTTTTTCATAAAATAATAGGAAGGAAAAAATATCATGTAATTTCCCTTTATTCCTGTTATTACTGCATTTATATATGCACACGCTTTTTCTATATTTTCATCCCTGCTCGTATATTTCATGGATATGTCTGATGTTATCATTAGGTTTAAATTTTCAATATCAAAAGGTGAGCTGATTTTTAATATATAATCCTCTTCATCTCCGCCTAAAATATACCTGAAATATTTTAAAGGTGTCAGTGTTGCTGAAAAGAAAACCGATGATGTTGCACCCTTTGCTATCTCCTTTAAGATCTTGGATGTATCGATCAAAAACAATTTAACCTTTGTTTTGTCACCTGTTAAATCTGCATAATAGCAAAAATTATCATCAGCAATTTCTGATATTTTTATAAAAAATGTGCTTTTAAAATATATGTCCCTGAACTCATCAGGTGCTTTTTCATTTTTCAATTCATTGAAATATTTTTCAGCCTTAAGAACAAATTTCCTTAATGCATTTATTAACTGGTCCGGTGATTCTTTTAATATTTCTGCTTCTTTAATACTCTTTTTTATATCAATAAATTTTTTATTTATATTATATAACTCTTTGCTTATGCTTTTTTCTGCTTTCATCAATTTATAAACTTCATAAAATTCTTCCTTTACAAGCTCAGGTGAATACATATTTCGTGTTCTGTCTTCAAGGTTGTGGGCTTCATCTATAAGAAGGATATCCTTATCCTTATTAAAAACATCCTCCCTTTGCAAGGCAACCCTTGGATCAAAATAATAATTGTAATCACAAATAACTATATCTGACATATATGCTAAATCAAGACTTAATTCAAAGGGGCATAATTCATGCTCTTTTCCAAGTTCTTCTATAAATTCTCTCGTATATAAGCAATCATGTTTTATTGTTTCCCTCAAGGGAATATTTAGTTTATCATAATAACCCTTAGCATAAGGGCAGTATTCCGGTTCGCATTTCGTTTCATCCATAAAGCATATTTTTTCTTTGGCCGTTATAAGGGTTGTTCTTAAATTCAGACCTTTTTCCTGCATCATTTTAACAGTATTGAATGCTATAGTCTTTGTTGATGATTTAGCTGTAAGATAAAAAATTTTAGAATTATTTCCGTACATGGATTTTATTGCAGGAAATAATACAGAAACAGTCTTCCCCACACCGGTTGGAGCTTGCGCAAAAAGTTTTTTGCCGGACTTAATAGTTTGGTAAACTGCAAGACAAAAGTCCCTTTGACCTTTACGGTAGTTATCAAAGGGGAAAATTAATTCTTTAATTGTTTTATCTCTTTGCTTTCTAAGCTTTATTATTGTTTCTGCCCAATCAATATATGTGTCTAAAAGTTTATAAAAAAAATCTTTTAACTCTTCTATTGTATAAGAATTTGTTATTATCTTCGTTTCTTTAGTGTCTAAATTGTAATACCTTAGCTGCACATTAAGCTTATCCGAATTGTTTAATAAGCCGTACATATAGCCGTAGCATTTAGCCTGTGCATCATGAGCTAAATTATAACCATCATCAATTAAATCCAAGGGCATATAGGTTGATTTAATTTCATCTATTGTTACTTCACTATCCCTAATAATACCGTCAGCCCTGCCCTCAATAACAAAAAGTATATTGTTAAGTTCAAATTCATTTTTAAGATAAAATTCCTTATGGTAATTATCTCCCATTTGAGACTGAAGAATTTTATGAGCCTTAATACCTTCCATGGCTCTATCGGAACTTAAGCTTTTAACGCTTATATCTCCGCTTTTATAAACAAATTCAACCAATTCTCTGACTGAAAGCTTTATCTTGTCCATAGTGACTCCTGTTAATTGGGGACATTCCTTGTTCCCTCAAAGGCTTACCCTATACTAAAGGTGTGTCCCCATACCTCTATAATTTCTTTCTCCCTCTGGTTAAAGAAATTGGGTTAGGTCATAAAGGACATACAAAAATAAACACCGGCAGTGTTTATTATAGCAAATATTGTATATTATTTAAATGATTATTTTATATATTGCACACAAGTGACCGTATTTCCTTCAACATTAAATTTATCCGCCAATCCTTCCACTAACATCAGGCCTCTTCCGGACTCCATAAAATCAAATTCCCCGCAATTTTTTTGCTTATAGCAAATACCGGTTCCTTCGTCTGAAACTTCAATAATAATGCGTGATCTGTTTATATATATTTTTATATTTATCATTTTATTCAGGTCTTCACAATTTCCGTGAACAACACTATTTATCATTAGCTCATAAAGGATAAGCTTTGTATTAAAAAAAGCATCCGGGTCTACTTTTCCTTTAATACTGCGTAAAACTTCATTAATAAGTTTTTTAACACACTTTATGTCACTATGGACCTTTCTTTCAACCACATAATCCATTACCATTCCTCCCGATAGTAATTATACCCTGTTTTTTTAACCTTAAACAACTGTATACACTTAAATTATAAGGGAACATACTGTTATGAATTTAATTTTTTATTTCTGCAGCTAAAATACTTTCAAACAAGGTCCATATTTCTTCTACTCCTAATTTGGCCGAAGCTGAAAAGGGATAAATCAAATTATTATCTTTTATTTTCAATGTTTTTTTAATAATGTTTATACTTTTTATTCTTTGGGAATTTGATAATTTATCTGCCTTTGAAGCTATAACATAACCTGTGAATCCAAAGCTTTTTATCCATTCATACATTTGAATGTCATTTATGCTTGGCTCATGTCTTATATCTACAAGCAAAATTACTTCCTTTAGCTGATGCCTCTCATGCAAATATGTGTCAATTATGCTTGCCCATTTTGTTTGTTCGGATTTTGATACTTTTGCATAACCATAGCCCGGAAGGTCTACAAAATTTAATTCATCATTTATGTTGTAAAAATTTAATGTCTGTGTTTTTCCCGGCTGCGAACTGGTTCTTGCAAGGTTTCTTCTGTTTAATAAAGCATTTATCATGGAAGATTTACCCACATTGGATTTGCCGGCAAAGGCTATTTCAGGAACTATGGTTTCCGGATATTGTTCTTTTTTAACTGCTGAAATAATTATCTCTGCTCTTTTGATAATCATAAGTTAATCCTTTCTTGTTGCAATTGACAGACCTATCAGAAAAATAATAAAAATATAAGCGAACATTTGCAGGACACAACTATGTGTCCGAAACCGTGAGCGGTATTTTTATTATTTTTCAGCTACCGTATTGATTCTTTCACCACATCATCAATTTTATCTGCATATACAATTTCCATGGAGCGAATTATTTTCGAATCCACTTTTGAAACATCTGCTTTATTTTTTGAGCAAAGCACAACCTTTTTTATACCTGCTCTTTTAGCAGCCAGTAATTTTTCCTTAAGTCCTCCTATGGGGAGAACCCTTCCTGTAATAGTAATTTCACCGGTCATGGCTACATCTTTTCTTACAGGCTTCTTTGTCAAGGCAGATATTATGGCTGTTGCCATGGTTATCCCTGCAGAGGGTCCGTCCTTTGGAATAGCTCCTTCAGGCACATGCACATGTATGTCGGTTTCTTTAAATACCTGATAATCAATTCCAAAGTTCTCCGCATTGGCTTTTATATAACTTAAGGCTGCCATTGCCGATTCCTTCATTACATCACCCAATTGTCCCGTAAGCTGAAGTTTTCCGTCGCCCTTCATTGTATTTACTTCAACGAATAGTGTTTCCCCTCCAACCTGAGTCCATGCAAGTCCTGTAACAACTCCAATCTGATCATCCTCATAAGCGGTATCATAATCATATTTTGGTATGCCTAAATAATTTTTGATGTTGGAATTATTAATGGTAACGGATTTTTTATTTTTTTCTACTATTTGAACAGCTGCTTTTCTTACTAATTTTCCTATATTTCTTTCTAAACTTCTTACCCCTGATTCTCTTGTATATCTTTCAATTATTTCATTTATGGCATTTTCAGAAATTTTAACTTGTTTTTCCTTAAGTCCATGTTCAGCAAGTTGTTTTTTAATTAAGTATTTTTCTGCAATATTTCTTTTTTCTACATCTGTGTATCCTGAAATTTCTATTACTTCCATTCTGTCCAAAAGGGGCCCCGGTATGGTTGATGTTGTATTTGCAGTTGTAATAAACATTACATTTTCCAAGCTGAAGGGTGCTTCAATATAGTGGTCCGTAAATGTGGAGTTTTGTTCAGGATCAAGAGCTTCTAATAAGGCTGAAGCGGGATCACCTTTAAAATCACTGTTTAGTTTATCTATTTCATCCAATAAAAATACAGGATTATTTGTTTTAACCCTTGCAATAGATGATATTATTCTTCCCGGTATGGCCCCTATATATGTTCTTCTGTGACCTCTTATTTCTGCTTCATCTCTTACTCCGCCCAAGGAAATTCTTACATATTTTCTGTTCATGGCACGAGCTATGGACTTTGCAATAGATGTTTTACCTACTCCCGGAGGTCCCACAAAACATAAAATAGGTCCCTTCATATCTTTTTTAATATGCTTTACAGCTAAGTATTCTAATATTCTTTCTTTTACCTCTTCCAAACCATAGTGGTCTTCTGAAAGAATAGCTCTTGCTTTTTTTAAATCTGTATTATCCTTTGTTTTTTTATTCCATGGCATATCCAAAAGCCAGTCAACATATGTTCTTATAACACCTGCATCCGGTGAAGAAGGAGAAATTTTTAAAAGCTTATTAATTTCCTTTTCAGCTTTTTCCTTTACTTCTTTTGGCATATTAGCTTCTAAGATTTTTTGAAGGTATTCATCAACTTCATAATCAGTACCCTCATCTTCTCCTAATTCCTTCTGTATTGCTCTCATTTGCTCTTTTAAATAATAATCCTTTTGAAATTCACTTACTTGTTTTTTTACAAGCTCATTTATTTCATTTTCTATTTGCAATACCTTAATTTCTTTTGCCAATAGTTTATTGATTGCTTCAAGCCTTTTATATGGCTCAAATATTTCTAAAAGCGATTGCTTTTGGTCAGTTTTTAAATAAATATATGAAGCAACAACGTCTGCAAGTTTATCGGGGTTTTTTATTTCCTTTAGTGAAACCACCGCATCCGGAGCTATTTTTGCATATATTAAAGCATATTCTTCAAAGTTGTTTAATGTAAGTCTGACCATTGCCTCTAAATTATCTTCTTTTGGCAAATTGTCATCATAGATATATTCATCTAAAATAACTTCAAAATATGGGTCATTTTGAGTTATAGATTCAATTTTTGCCCTGTTAATGCCTTCAACCAACACTCTTATATTGTCTCCGGGCATTTTTATCATTTGTTTTATTTTACAAATGACTCCTACTTCATAAAAATCATCTTCCTTTGGAGTTTCCAAATCAGCCAACTTTTGTACCGTCAAAAATATGTCTGAATCTTCAAGCATTGCTTCTTCCAATGCATTGATTGACTTTTCTCTTCCTATGTCAAAATGTATGACTGTGTTGGGAAATATTCCGATACCCCTGATGGGAATCAAAGGAAGGTTTCTTCTTTCAATAATGTAATTGTTCATACTTTCTTGTATGATATAGTAGACAACTAAATCATACATTCCTTTCATTTTATTTAC
>CAZTXR010000002.1:0-31886 GCA_964617605.1 uncultured Clostridia bacterium
AAGGCTGATACCTTGTTCTTTCAAGTTACATAATTGATTATAGGTTTCTTTTTTGGAGTTAAGGAATTTATTCAATTCCAAGTTTTTCAGAAGTTCATTTAGATTCATCTTATAAAGGTTTGAAGGAAGTTTTAATACTTGAACAAAATTCTTATTATAGTTTATAATATGTGAATTATCGTTATATATTACAACACCATAATCAATGCATTCCATCATCGTTTTAAGCTGTAATGTGGTAGCAGACGAAAAATCATAAAATTGTGCAAGGTAACTTGTAGGGGTTGCTATATCTTCACAATAGCTTTTAATGGAAACCATTATTTCGTCATCAAGAATATTTGCCTTGATTGCAATATCAAGTAGCGTAGAGAGAGCAATCTTCCTTGGGCCCAAATCAAATACACGAGTGATGAATTCGGGAATTTCTTCGATATGGTCAGAAACAATTGCCAAATCAATCTTCTTGCCAACAGTATTACGATTTCCGGGATAATCGACAAATAGGTTTAAATTTGATACGCCGGCTTCATATAATGCATTGACGGCTTGATGAGCAGAAGAATAGTAATTAAAACATGCTAATGCATCTGTTCCCACCGGTAATTTTTTTAGTTCTTCGACTTTCTCACGGGAAAATGTAAAATCTAAATTTATTATATTAGCATCTTCACCCATTTGCCTTCTTGCAACAGGGAAAGAATAAACATTGGTAATGAGCACTATATCCGCACCGGATATATTTTTGGTTGGCAAATCAGAATTATCTTCGCCTATATGATGGCATGAAATAATATTCAAACGATTGCCAAATACCTTTTTAAGCTCGGAATAATATAAATTTTTTGCATATTCTCGTTTAGCTACAAGTAATAATGTCTTCAAGTATAAACCTCCCCATTTAAGACCCATTTATTTGAAATATACTATATGGATTTTCTTGTAGTATATCATATAATCAAGCAAAACACAATGAATAATATAGATATAGAAAAAGATATTATTTAATTTAATAACTTAAGGATCTCTCTATAAATCATCCCATTAAGATTTCTTAAACATTGATTTGCTAAAATAACTTATTAATTTCATTTAAAAAACTTGCATAATATAAGGGTTACCTAACAATATTTCTTTTTTTACGTGTTAAAATTTATTTGGCACGGGAATTGCAAACATAAGGTTGAGTATAGAGATACTAAATTAACGTTTTAAATTGGAGGAATAATTGATGGAAAAGCAAGAAAGAAAGATTGTAAAACCCGGTCAGGCCTTATTAATGCTTGCAGTGGGTATTGCAATCATCATTGTGGGGTTATTAGTTTTAAAAGTTAATAATCGTATTGTTTTAGCAGTAGATGGTGTTATTATGTGTTTTATGGCATGGTGCTTCGGAATTCAATACGATGATTTACAAAAAGGAATTAAGGATACAGTTGCTTCTATGGTAATTGCCATGTTAATTCTTTTAGCTGTCGGTACATTAGTCAGTACATGGATGATTTCAGGAACAGTACCGCTTATGATATATTATGGCATGAAGGTATTAACACCCGGTTTATTTTTACCTATAGTTTGTTTGCTTTGTACTTTTATGTCTGTATTGGCAGGAACATCTTGGGGAACTTTGGCTACTGTAGGTATTGCTTGTATGGGAGTTGCGCAAGGTCTTGGAGTACCTGCTCCAGTTGCGGCAGGTGCTGTATGTGTTGGTGCTTTCTTTGGAGATAAAGTTTCACCTTTATCTGATTCACCGGTTATAACAGCTACTGTAACAGATGTCCCCCTAATAGAAGGAATTAAACATTCAATGATTTCCACGGGGCCTGCATATTTAGTATCCTTGGTATTCTTTGTATTATACGGATTAAGATTCAGTCAAGGAACCGTAAGCGGAGAAATATACAATGATATACTTTCAACTGTTTCAGCAAATTTTAGTTTGAATATACTTTTATTGATACCTGTTTTTGTTGTTATAGTGCTTATAGTAATGAAAAAACCAACATTGCCTACATTTGTGGCAGGTATATTGGCAGGTGCATTATTAGCGATGATTTTCCAAGGTTCAGATATAAAAACAATTCTCAATACAATGTATTCGGGTTATGCAGGAAGCTCAGGTTCAGAAGTTGTGGATTCTATGCTTAACAGAGGCGGATTTACAAGTATGCTGAGTACCATAGGTCTCTTGATGGCTGCGGCAATATTTGGTGCCCCTCTTCGTACGGCAGGAGTTGTGGATGTACTGCTTGATTATGTAAGAAAAATTGCAAAAGATGCTAAAAGCATGTCATTGGGAGTTCTTGTATTACACTCTGTGTTTTTCTTAATAGTGGGGGCATATTATGTAACATATCCTGTAGTTGGCGATATGACGAAAGACTTATTCCCTGAATATGGTCTTGACAAGAAAAATTTAATGAGAATAATGCTTGATACAGGTACAGGTTTAGCACCATTAGTTCCTTGGGCTACGACAGGCTCATATACGGCAACAACATTAGGAGTAAGCAATATGGCGTTCTTGCCATATGCGCCTATGCTTTGGCTTTCTATTGTTATTTCGATTGTTTATGCTGCAACGGGAATAGGAATGGCTAAATTGAAAGAAGGCAATGAAAAAAACAATTAAATTAATTAGGAGGTGGTGAGTAGTTTTGGAAAGAATAATTAAACGTTGGTATGACATGGTTCGTATTAACTCAGTAAACGGACATGAGGTAGACCTTGCCGATTATATTGCAGAAGAATTACGTCAGATGGGATTAGAACCGCATTATTCATATTTCCCTGAAGATGAAGATAAAAAAGTAAGACCGTCCATATGGACAGCTTTGGACAGCGGAAAGCCTGGCAAAAATCTAATGCTAATTGGTCATATTGACACTGTATCAGTTGCCAATGGTTGGGAAACAGATCCTTTTACACCAACCGAAATTGATGATAAGGTTTATGGGTTAGGCTCAATGGACATGAAGGGTGGTTTAGCCGCCATATTAGAAACATTAGAATATTATGCCGATCATAAGGATAAATTTAACGGTAGAATAACAGCTTGCTTTGTTTCAGATGAAGAAGGGCTCAGCAAAGGCACATATCAGCTTGTTGAAGAAGGAATTACAGCTGATTATGCAATTATGGCAGAATGCCGTTACGATAATGTTGCAATAGGATTTAGGGGGCGTTACAGTTTTGAAGTTAATGTGCGTGGTAAAGCAGCTCATGCCAGCCACTATCCTGAAGTTGGCGAAAATGCACTTATAGATGCTGGAAGGCTTATAGCTGAAATTGAAGCGTTGCCTACCTTAATTCATCCGCATTTAAACCATGGAACATGGTGCGTGCGATATATAGAGGGCGGTAATGCGGGGACTTTGGTAGTGCCTGACAATTGCTATATATTTGTAGACCGTTATGTTGTACCCGGTGAAGATGATAGTTTATGCATCGAGCAAATAAAGGGTGCAGCAAAGAAGCTCGGAATAGAAAACAAAGTGGATGTGCGTTTAAAACCGAGAGCTTCAGCTTATATGCAATCATTCGCTTTGGATGAAGATGATTACTTGGTTACGACACTGCAAAATAAATTTAAAGAAGTAACAGGCGGAGATTTGCCGGTTGCTTACGATCCGTCAGTGTGTGATTCCAATATTTTAGCAGTGACAATGGGCATCCCGACAGTTACATTCGGACCTTCAGGCAGCAATATGCATGGAGCCAATGAATATGGTTACGCATATCAAGTTAAAAACTGCGCAGAAATATATAAACTTACAGTTGCTGAATTGCTAAAATAGTCGTATAATTGACACTAATAATAGGAAAATGATAAAGGTATGCATTAAATATGCATACCTTTATGTTAAGTCTGTTTTCAATTTGCAATTTTAAATATTACTTGGGAGGATAAATTATGTACAGTACAACTATTAAACATCCGGAGGATAGTTTGGCGTTTATGAGGGGCTTAACATTTATAGGAGGTTTCTTAAATGCGTACAGCTTTTTTACAAGAGGCGGTGTTTTCGTAAGTTTTCATACCGGAAATGCCGTGAGAATAGGCTTAGCCCTTGCATTGTATGATAAGGTTCAGTTCTGGAGCAGCTTTATTCCTATAATCGCTGCATTCATAGGTGGTGTAACAGCAACTATAATCAGAAATAAAGTTACTGAGGATATTTCATTTACCAAGGTAATTGTTCTGACGGAAATTGCCGTTTTATTTGCTATAGGCTTCATATGGACAAACTCTGTAGATTATATCATTAACTTTGGATTGTCGTTTATAACAACATTCCAACTAAGCAGTTTCAGAAAATCTAAAAATATAGCACACAGCACAACAATTATGACAGGAAATCTTAGAAACCTTGCTCAATTATTTGCAAATATGTTATTGGAAATAAATAAAAAAAATGCAATTGAATTTATAAACTACTTAATAACTTTTCTTTCGTTTATATTTGGGGTAACAATGGGAGGATTCTTTAGTTTCCGAATCGGTAAAATGTCAATATGGGTATGTGCGGCAATACTGTTGATATTATTTTTAAAAATGGAAAAAATAAAGACTCCCAACCAAAATTTCCTATAATTGAATAAATAAATTTTGTAAATAACCGTCCACTTAAGACGGTTATTTATTTTAATGATCTTAAGCACTAATGAATTTTATTGGGTTTTTTGATAACTTATTTTGCTTTACATCCTCCCAGTATAGTCCCATAAGAATTTTGCCGAAACCATGGATATGCTATAGGAAATTGTCTTATACCAAAGTGTTTACACATAAGGAGAACATTTTAGCCTTATTTTTACTGGGATGAAATAGGCGCAGCTTAATTATGTAAAATTATTACTTTTATGTAAGATGTAACAAGAAAATGAATAATAAATCTTGTTTAAAAGTTTTTATAATTGATATTCCAATAAAAACTTGGCATTTATGCCTTTTGAATTTCTATTTGGTACAGTTATTGCATACATAGGTATTCATGGTTAATCTAAAGTTGATTAAACTAATAATTATTAAGATATATTAAATTATCTTTTGAATTATTGTTTAATGCCTAAAAACTTAGAGGGAGAATACTAAACAAATTAGGAGGAAGTTAAAATTATGAAGAAATCTATAGCATTACTGGTTATAGTAATGATGATGTTAAGCATATTTGTAACTGGTTGCAGCTCTGCAGGAAACAATAATGCAAACAGCCCTAATACAAATACAAATGCTGACGCAAAAACAGATTCAAATGCGGCAAAACCTAAGAAGACTGAAATCGTTATAGCACAAAAAGCGGATATTGTATCATTAGACCCTCATGCTACGAATGATTCTCCATCAGCTAATTTAACAAGACAAATTTACAGTGCACTTCTTAGAACAAACACAGAAATGGAATATGAAGGTGACTTAGCAGAAACTTGGGAAACACTGTCACCGACGGAAACACAATTTAACCTTAGAAAAGGCGTGAAATGGCATGATGGCAGTGAATTTACGGCTAAAGACGTAAAATTCAGCATCGAAAGACAACAACAAGGTGCCAATGTAAAACATTTGGTTAACATGATTACTGAAGTTAAAATAATAGACGATTATACGGTTGTTATTGTGACTGATAATCCGACTGGTCCTCTACTGGCTAACTTGGCACACAGTGCATCAAGAATAGTTCCGGAAAAAGCCGTAACCGAGTATGGCGATAAGTTTGCTGAACATCCGATAGGTACAGGTCCTATGAAGTTTGTTCAATGGGTACCAGGCGACAAAGTTGTTCTTGAAAGATTTGATGATTACTATGAAGGATTACCTGCAACAGAAAAATTGGTAGTAAGAGTTATACCTGAAGGAACAAGCAGAACAATAGCTTTAGAAACGGGTGAAGTGGATTTAATATTGGATGTTGAACCCATAGACAAAGCGAAAATTGAAGAAAATCCAGCGCTTAAACTATACGAAAAAATGTCAAACAGAATTGAATGGTTATCTATTCATAATGGCAAGGCACCGTTTGACAACAAACTTGTCAGACAAGCAATCAGTCATGCTATTGACAAAGAATCGGTTAATATAATAGCTACTGACGGAAGGGGCATGATTGCCAATACTGTAACAGGACCGACAGTATTAGGCTATAATAAAGACCTAAATCTATATGAATACAATCCGGAAAAAGCCAAGGAATTATTAGCTCAGGCAGGTTATCCCAACGGCTTTACAACAACTTTATGGTCTTCGGGCGATGTAAGAAACAGAGTGGCAGAGGTTATTCAAGCTAATTTGGCTGACATTGGAATTACTGCTGAAATAGAGCTGTTGGAATGGGGAGCATATCTCGAAAAAACTGCAGATGGCGAACATGACATGCATTTATTGGGATGGTCTAATCTTACAGGAGACGGAGACGGCGGTTTATATCCTAATTTCCATTCACAAAGTGTTGGAGCATCAGGTAACAGATGTTTCTTTATAAATGATGAAGTTGACAAATTGTTGGAAGGTGGCAGAGTTGAAACTGATTTTTCAAAACGCCCAAAATACTATTATGATGCACAAACAATTATAATGGAAGAAGCAGCAATGGTACCATTGTATTATCAACCGACTGAAGTCGGAACAAGGGCAGATTTGCAAGGCGTAGAACTTCACCCCGGAAGTTTACACAGATTCCACATGTTGCATTATTAAAATTTAAAGCTTGTTATACTTATGACAAGGGCGTATTTGCTTCTGATAATAACAAGGTTTTTCCCTCTAAACTTTGTTATGAAGCGAATACGCTTTAAAAAAGAATTAAGACAGCCTTAAAATGTAGATTGCCTATTATTATATTAGTATATCAATTAAGCATTAGGAGGTATAAATGTACAAATATATAATAAAAAGAATAATAATGATGATTCCCGTAATAATCGGGGTATCATTTTTAGTTTATTTTATCATAAGTTTAACGCCCGGCGACCCGGTCAAAATGATGTTGGGTGAAGAAGCCAGCGCTGAGTCAATTCGGGAAGTAAGGGAAGAGTTAGGTCTTGACCAACCGATTATTGTTCAATATGCAAAATATATGGCAAAATTATTAAAGGGTAACATGGGAGTATCCTATAGAAGTAAAAGGCCGGTTTCCGGAGAAATAGCCTCGAGATTTCCTATTACGTTAAAATTGACATTTTGGTCTATAGTTATTGCAATTATAATTGCTATTCCTCTCGGCATAATATCTGCTACAAGACAATACTCGCTAATGGACAGCGCTTGTTCTCTTGCAGCCCTAATAGGAGCAGCTGTACCGAATTTTTGGTATGGGCTTATGCTGATAATTTGGTTTTCATTGGGGTTGGGGTGGTTTCCTTCAGGCGGTTCAGAGGGTATAAAAAGTATGGTTTTGCCGGCAGTAACACTTGGAACAACAGCAGCGGCTATTATAACAAGGATGACCAGGTCTTCCATGTTAGAAGTAGTCAGACAAGATTACATACGAACTGCAAAAGCAAAAGGAGTCAACAGAAAAACGGTTATAAGAAAACATGCTTTAAGAAATGCGCTTATTCCAATTGTTACGGTAGTCGGTTTGCAATTTGGTCACCTATTAGGCGGAGCGGTATTAACTGAAACGGTATTTTCAATTCCCGGTATGGGAAGGTTGATGGTAGACTCAATTAAGAGTAAAGATACGCCTATGGTATTAGGTTGTATAATTACATTAGCCTCGGTATTCAGTTTGGTTAATTTAAGCATAGATATTCTTTATGCATTTATTGATCCAAGAATAAAATCAATTTACAAATAGGAGGTTAATATGGTTAATGAAAAAGTTATTAATAAAGGATCCCTTTCAAAAGAAGAAATAATCAATAAATATAAAAAAAGAAGCCAAGTCTGGGAAGTATGGCGAAGACTTAAAAGAAACAAATTAGCTATTATTGGCTTGATAATTATTTTATCTTTGGCAGCAGTAGCTATTTCTGCAGATTTTATTGCAGATTATGAAACGGTTGTTATAAAACAGGATATAAAAAACAGATTGAAACCCCCAAGTGAAGAACATATTTTTGGAACTGATGAATTTGGAAGAGATATATTTGCGAGACTGGTTCATGGCGCAAGAGTTTCACTAACTGTAGGCTTAATTTCCGTTAGCATCGCACTTGTTGTGGGAGGATTTTTGGGTGCTATTGCAGGCTATTACGGAAACCGTATTGATAATGTAATTATGAGAGTGATGGATATTTTCTTAGCTGTACCAAATATACTTTTAGCAATCGCAATTGTAGCGGCATTAGGAACCAGCATAGTAAATTTAATGATTGCAGTAGGAATATCAAGCATACCATCGTATGCCAGGATTGTAAGAGCATCCGTTCTATCCATAAAGGACCAAGAGTTTGTAGAAGCTGCAAGAGCTATCGGAGCGAAAGATTTAACTATCATACTAACTCATATTATTCCTAACTCACTGGCACCGGTTATCGTGCAAGCAACTTTAGGGGTTGCTAATGCCATTTTATCCACTGCTGCTTTGAGCTTTATCGGTTTGGGAATACAACCGCCTGCACCTGAATGGGGTGCTATGTTATCGGGTGGAAGGACATTTCTTAGAGACGCATCTCACATAACTGTTTTTCCGGGTATTGCAATTATGATTACCATATTAGCTTTAAATATGCTTGGTGATGGATTAAGAGATGCATTGGACCCAAAATTGAAATAGGAGGTAAAACATGGCTGAAAAAAACGATTTGGTCGTTGATATAGAAAATTTATATGTTGAATTTAAAACAGATGAAGAAACGGTAAAGGCTGTAAATGGTGTTAATTTGAAAGTAGCAAAAGGAAGAACCTTGGGGCTTGTAGGCGAAACAGGGGCAGGTAAAACAACCACGGCACTTTCTATATTAAGATTGATACCAAATCCTCCGGGAATAATTAAGTCGGGCAGAATTATGTTGGATAATAAAAATCTGTTTGATTATACGGAAAATGAAATGGAAACTATAAGAGGAAACAAGGTGTCCATGATTTTCCAAGATCCGATGACATCCTTAAATCCGGTTATAACAATTGGTGAACAAATAGCTGAAGGTATAAGCATACACCAAAATTTAAATAAAAAGGAAGCTATGAAAAAAGCGGAAGATATGCTTGAATTGGTGGGTATTCCGAAAGCAAGAGCCTGCGAATACCCTCACCAATTTTCGGGAGGCATGAAACAAAGAGTTGTAATTGCAATAGCACTTTCATGCAATCCGCAATTATTGATAGCTGATGAACCGACTACTGCTTTGGATGTAACGATTCAGGCCCAAGTTCTTGAGTTGATGAAGCAATTAAAGGATAAGTACGGAACATCCATGATTATGATCACCCACGATTTGGGGATAGTGGCTGAAGTATGTGATGAAGTATCTATAATGTATGCCGGTAAGATTGTAGAGCACGGAAATTTGGAAGATATCTTTGAAAATACTAAACACCCTTATACTGAGGGCTTGTTTAATTCTTTGCCGAATATTGAAGATAGAAAATCTTTGCTGAAGCCTATTAAAGGATTGATGCCTGATCCTACGAATTTGCCTAAAGGTTGTGCATTTCATCCGCGATGTTCCTATGCTGAAGAAATATGCTGTTCAAGAGAACCTGTTGTTACGCAAATAAGCGATACGCATTCAGTAAGTTGTTTAGCATATGAAGATACCGGATATGGTTTTACGGGGGTGAAAAAGTAATGAGTAATACATTATTGGAAGTTAAAAATTTAAAGAAATATTTTAAGACTAAAAATGGTATGCTTCATGCTGTTGATGATATAAATTTTTCGATTGGAAGTGGAAAAACTCTTGGTTTGGTAGGTGAATCCGGGTGCGGAAAGTCTACAACCGGAAGAGCCATATTGAGATTGCTGGAGCCTACATCGGGCGAAATATTTTTTGAAGGCAAGAATGTATTAAATTTAAATAACGCAGAAATGAGAAAAAAGAGAAAAGAGATGCAAATAATTTTCCAAGACCCTTTTGCATCCTTGGATCCTCGGAAGACCGTCAGTGAAATAATCGATGAGCCGCTTAAGCTGAATAAAATAATTGCTGATAAAAAAAATAGGGATTTAAAGGTTCTTGAGTTGATGGAAACAGTAGGCCTGGCTGAAAGATTAGTTAACACTTATCCCCACGAGCTTGACGGTGGAAGAAGGCAGAGAATCGGTATTGCGAGAGCTCTCTCTCTTGACCCGAAGTTTATAGTATGTGATGAACCTGTATCTGCATTAGATGTTTCTATACAAGCACAAATCTTGAATTTATTAAAAAAACTACAAAATGAGTTTAGCCTAACATATATATTTATAACCCATGACTTATCTGTAGTTAACTATTTCTCTGATGATATTGCAGTAATGTATTTAGGTAAGTTAGTGGAAAAGGCCCCTGCCGAAAAACTGTTTGAAAATCCGTTACATCCTTATACGCAGGCACTGCTTTCCGCTATACCGGTGCCTAATATTCACAGGAAAAGAAAAAGAATTCTATTAAAAGGAGAAATATCATCTCCTATTAATCCTAAACCCGGTTGCAGATTTGCTCCAAGATGCAATTTTGCAATGCAAGAATGTTTTACCATAGAGCCGGAGTTGAGGGAGCATAATCCTGAACATTTTGCAGCATGTCATTTATGTAAATGATAAATATTGTAATATCAGTATATTAAGGAGCAAAAAATGAAATATAATCCGTTAGAATATAAATATTCTTCAAAAAGGAATGTAATGTATGCCCATAAGGGTATGGTGGCAACATCACAACCTTTAGCATCGCAGGCTGGTATAGAAATTTTAAAGAGGGGTGGAAATGCTATTGATGCAGCTATTGCAACGGCTGCATGTCTAACAGTAGTTGAGCCTACGTCTAATGGTATTGGCGGTGATGCTTTTGCATTGGTATGGACAAAAAATAAATTGCATGGCTTGAATGCAAGCGGATATTCACCTTACGGAATTTCAATTGAAAAACTGAAGGAAAAAGGTATAAAAGAAATACCAAAGTACGGTGTTGTGCCTGTAATGGTGCCGGGGGTTCCTGCTGCGTGGGCAGAGCTTTCTGAAAAATTCGGAAAACTTTCATTATCAGAGGCGCTGGGGCCTGCTGTGAACTATGCGAGAAACGGTTTTACCATTTCTGCAACTGTTAAAAGATTTTGGGACAGGGCATATAAAAATTACAAGAAAGAATATAAGGATGAATTGAAATACTGGTTTGATACTTTTACCGAGAATGGCAAAACACCTGAATTTGGACAGCTATGGCGACTCCCTTATCATGCGGATACATTGGAATCTATAGGTATTTCTAATGCAGAGTCATTTTATCAAGGAAATATAGCAGATAAAATTGATGCATTTTTTAAGGAGTGGAACGGGTATTTAACAAAGGAGGATTTAGTAAATTATAAACCTGAATGGGTAGAACCCATAAGCGTTAATTACAGAGGATTTGATGTGTGGGAAATACCTCCTAACGGTCAAGGCTTGGTTGCTTTAATAGCGCTAAATATATTGGAAGGATTTAGTTTTAGGAATCTATGCAGTGATGTGGTTCATAAACAATTAGAAGCAATGAAACTTGCTTTCGCGGACGGCATGAAATATATAACTGACAAAAACAAAATGTCAATAGATGTAAATGATATTTTATCTGTGCAATATGCCAAAGAAAGGAGGAAGTTAATATGTGAAACTGCATTGGAACCTGAAGCGGGCAATCCCCCGGGAAGTGGCACGGTATATTTGTGCACCGCTGACGAAGAAGGCAATATGGTTTCTTATATCCAAAGCAATTATATGGGGTTCGGCTCCGGCATAGTAATACCTGAAACAGGAATTGCCATGCAAAACAGAGGACATAATTTCAGTCTTGATCCAAGCCATGATAATTCATTGGAGCCTCACAAGAAATCATATCATACTATTATTCCCGGATTTATAACTAAAGATGATAAGGCGGTAGGGCCTTTTGGAGTCATGGGAGGATTTATGCAGCCTCAAGGTCACGTGCAGGTGGTAATGAATATGTTGGATTTTGGTATGAATCCGCAGGAAGCTTTAGACGCCCCAAGATGGCAGTGGATCGAGGGCAAAACTTTTGAGGTTGAGCAGGATTTTCCTAATTATTTAATTCATGATTTGCTTCGAAGGGGACATATTATTAATGTTCAGCCTGAAGAAGCAGCCTTTGGCAGAGGACAAATAATTATTAAGACAGAAGAAGGTACACTTTGCGGTGGAACTGAAAAAAGAGCTGACGGGCATATAGCAGTTTGGTAGGAAAAACAACTAAAAAAATAAAACAGAGCACCGCATTTGCGGGGCTTTGTTTTATTTATAACCTTTAAAATCTGTCGTTTTTATAAAATAGTATTTAGCTTATTAGAAAAATGATTTTTACCAGGCTGCAACAGTTCCGTCTGTTCTCGGCTCTGTTCCTCCGCATAGGGTTCCGTCTTCTGTTCTCCAGATTATCTCACCCCTGCCCATGGTTGTGGTATCAAGCAGAGGTACTATATCATGACCCATTCTTGATAATTCCAAAGCTATATTATTTGGGAATCCCGGCTCAACCTGTACTGTTTTACCGCCAACCCATTGCCATCTGTATGCATCCAAGGCATCCTGAGGGTTCATGTTAAAATCAATGGTATTCATTGCTACTTGAACATGTCCTTGAGGTTGCATGAAACCGCCCATTACTCCAAAAGGTCCTACAGCTTTTCCATCTTTTGTGAGGAAGGCAGGTATAATTGTATGGTATGGCTTTTTGCTTGGTGCCAATGCATTGTCATGTTCAGGATCCAAAGTGAAATTGTGGCCTCTGTTATGAAGTCCGATTCCTGTTCCCGGTATTACTATGCCGGAACCAAATCCCATATAGTTGCTTTGTATGAAAGAAACCATATTTCCCTCATCGTCCGCGGTTGCCATATATACTGTGCCTCCTGATTTAGGATTGCCCGGTGTCGGCATTATTGCTTCATTAGTAATAAGCCCTTTTCTTTTTTGTGCATAATCATCTGAAAGAAGCTCATCAACTGTAACTGACATCATTCTTGGGTCAGCCACATATTTTTGTCCGTCTACAAATGCAAGTTTTATTGCTTCGATTTGCTTATGCATTGTTTCAACAGTGTCTCTTGCAGTAAATTCAAATCCTTTAAGAATATTCAATGCCATTAAAGCTACTATTCCGTGGCCATTTGGAGGGATTTCCCACACGTCGTATCCGCGGTAGTTTACGCTTATAGGTTCAACCCATTCACATTCAAATTCCGCTAAATCTTCTTTAGTTATATAACCATTGTATTTTTTTGAAAATTCGTCAATTTTGTCGGCTAATTCGCCCTTGTAAAAGGCTTCCGCATTTGTTTCGGCGATCAATTTCAATGTTTTTGCATGATCCTCTGATTTCCATACCTCTCCGATTTTCGGTGCCCTTCCCTTGGGGGCAAATGTTTTAAACCAATTGTCGAATTCTTCACCCTTAAAGTTAGCTTTAAAAGTTTTGTATGCTGCCGCCCATAGCTTTGCAACATTTGGAGTAAGTGCATAACCTTCGGAGGCGTACCTTATAGCAGGCGCCAAAACCTCGGTTAAGGGTAATTTCCCGAAACGCTTTGATAACTCAGCCCATGCTGCCGGTGCTCCGGGTACCGTAACAGGAACAAATCCATACTTTGGTATTTCTGTTATTCCTCTTTCCTTCAAGCTTTCTATCGTAATTGATTTTGGAGATTTACCGCTTGAATTCAAACCATATAATTTGTCTTTCATCCATATAAGCGCAAAACTGTCTCCGCCAATACCGTTTGATGTAGGCTCAACAACAGTCAGCGTAGCGGCAGTTGCAATAGCAGCATCTACTGCATTCCCGCCCTTTTGCAATATTTCCAAGCCCGCTTGCGCAGCCATAGGCTGACCTGTAGCAACCATTCCTTTTCTTGCATATACCGCATTTCTCCTTGACGGATAATTGTACATAG
Source organism: uncultured Clostridia bacterium (assembly GCA_964617605.1). Lineage (GTDB taxonomy): Bacteria > Bacillota > Clostridia > Tissierellales > Sedimentibacteraceae > Sedimentibacter. The sequence continues at coordinate 14,033 of CAZTXR010000002.1, forward strand.
GTGAAACAAAACTCATAATATTAAACCTCCTTGTAATTATAAGAATTTAACCAATATACCTGCTATTACGATTGATAGGGATGTAACTGACACAAATCCCGCAACTACATAGGCAGGCATTATTCTCGAAAGCACATATTCTTTTTCATCAGGTGTTTTTGCCACTGCAGTTGCAATTTCGTTTGCAATCAAATAAGTTGCAGGGAATCCCAAAAGTTGTGCCATAGCAATACCTACAGCCAAGTCTTTTGAGCCGCATATCTTCCATATGGGAAGAAAGTACATGAAAATGTAAATACCGACCATGCATGCTATGAAAACAACTATTGTCTGCCATCCCAATACCACTAAATCACCCATGGAGATTTTAGCCAGAGATGGTATTATACTTGCGAAAATAGCCATTTGAAGAAGACCCGATGCTTTGCCTTTTTCAAGAATATTAGGCGGTATTAAACCTGCACCACCCACAACAGCACCCAAAACAAGAGCCCATATAGAGTAATTTACAGGCGTAGCCTTTCCTAACCCATTCGAAATCCAGGCAAACAGTCCCACAACAGCAAGGCATACAAAATCTGTAAAATATTTGTCGTACTTTTTATACAAAAGAACTCTTTCCTCCTTTACAGTTTCGCCGTCTGCTTTAACGACAGTCGAGCCTGCACCCTTGTTTGCCCTGTAAGAAACCAACATTTTTTCTGCTTCTTTTAATCCGTGGAATGATGCAGGCGGTGTACCCACAAATTTTTGAACCGCATACACTATTGTTCCCAACGCGGCTGCTAATGTCAACCCCTTTTCCATAGCACCTTCTGTCATAATTTGAGTAGCTATAAGACCGCCGTTAATTATGGGGATACTTACTATAGCTGCTCCTTTTCCAATAATCGGAGAAACGGCGAGCAATGAAACTAATGCAACTACCATTGCAATAAGTGAGACCACTACTGTTCTCCATTCTTTAACCAACTGTTTGAAGTTGATTTTAGTACCCATGTGGAAAACTATAAATGCCGATGACCATTTTGAAATTTGAGTGAGTCCTGCTTGTTCGATTATATCACCGGGCAGAACTTTTGTCATGAAGCCCACTAAGAATAAAATCAGAGCAACAAATACAGATGATAATTTCGCCTTTGTGAAAACGCCCAAGAAGTCACCTATGGCAAACAATGCCAAACAAACAAATAAATAAAAGAAACTCATACCTTCTACTCCTTATAATGTATTTTATTAATATTAAATAATACTAATAATATTTTATATTGCACAAACTATGCCAATGTACAATAAATGCAGACCTTTACTTATGAATTTTATAAGATTTCTTGTAAGATTGTTGCATTATGAGCAATTAATTGTTATGATAGATAAAATACATCTATATAAATATTTATGTTATAATTATATAAATAAAGAATTTAAGCATATGTTACTATCAAAATTAACTAAAGAATGATTTATTTCAGTAGTATATTTCACACATGGGATGAATTTATTCTCAAATGGGATAATTGTGGGATGACACCCGACTACATTAAAGAGGTGTATAATGAAAAAAATATTAGCATTGGTTACCGTCAGGAATGAAATGAAGAAAATGTATCTGGAAGAACTGAGCGGTATATTTTCCGATTACTTGGATATTGTCCCGTACAGTATAGAAGTGGATCATGAGTATATGCATGATGAAAATTATTTAGGTACAGCTGATATTGTACTTCTTTCAAATGTCAGCTCTTTTAAACTTATAAAAAATATGATAAAAAAAGATTGTAAAATTATATATATTGAATGTGCATTTTTAAAAAACAAGATAGAATCGCTTAAAAATTTTCCTCATAACACCAGGGCTCTTGTGTGTTTTAATTACTTTGAAATATCAAGCCTGGCTGCCGAAATTATCTATAAGATGGGGATTACAAACTTAAATCTGACTGTTTATAATCCTGAGTCTTTGCGTTTGGATGAGGATTACGAAATTGCTGTCGTGGGTGAAAACTCTGCTATTGTTCCCGAAAAAATCTGCACAATCGTAAGTTTGGGCAGAAGAAAAGTTTCTTTGTCAACCTTGATGGATATAGCCATCGCAGCAGGCATTTTAGATTCAAAATTAGAATATGCAATAATGAAATATTCTGAGGAGCTTGCAATGCCAAGCTTTTTTAAAGTTGGTGCCTATGCCGAATCCATTCATTCAATAACAAAAATCCAAACTGTTATGAATTATATCGATTATGCTATTATAATGTTAAATGGTAACGCGGAAATTACGAATTATAATTCCGCCTTAACAGACATGTTTAATATCACGAAGCAAATACTAAACAAAAAGATTTCGGATGTACCTCAATTCAATACAATTATAAAGTATGTCAGAGAAGACGGGGATGTTGAAAACATTTTGATTGAAATAAAAAGAAATAAAAGCATATTGCTTACAAAGAAAGAAATAAGGAGCTTTTATGCGGCGGGCTCACAAATTATATTGCTTAAAGATGTGACTGATATAATAAACTTAGAGAATACGCTTAAGAAACAGCTTGCAAAAAAAGGACATGTTGCAAAACATAATTTTTCTGATATTTACGGCAAAAGCAAAGAAATAAAAGAGTGCATAAATAAAGCGGGTATAATTGCAAAACTTGATAAATCAGTTTTAATCATAGGTGAAAGCGGGACTGGAAAGGAATTGTTCGCTCAATCCATACACAATGCATCAACAAGAAGAAACTTTCCATTTGTGGGGATAAATTGTGCTGCATTGCCGTCAAGCTTATTGGAATCGGAATTGTTCGGATATGAGCCTGGGACTTTTACCGGCGGGAAAAGGGACGGAAAAATCGGTTTGTTTGAAGCTGCCAAAAATGGAACCCTTTTTTTGGATGAAATAGGTGACATGTCCTTGGAAACCCAAGCTAAATTACTAAGGGTACTGGAAGAAAAAGAATACATGAAAGTTGGCGGCAATGAAATAATTTCTGTTAATGTAAGGGTCATAGCTGCAACAAACAAAGATATTAAGGCCTTGATTAATGAAAAAAAATTCAGATTGGACCTTTATTACAGGTTGAATACAATGATGTTCAGCATTCCTCCCCTAAGAAAAAGAAAAGATGATATTAAAAACCTGATAAAATTCTTTTTAACAGAAAATAACCGAAGTATAAATTCTTTAGATAATCAGCTTCATGATTTTCTTGTGCATTATGCTTGGGACGGAAATGTAAGAGAACTAAAAAACTGTATTGAATATATGTCAAGTATTGCCGACGGAGGAATAGACATGTCGCATTTGCCGGATTATATGATTGAAGATGCCGGTTGCGGCAATGTGCCTGCGGAAAAGGACATATTTTATATATTCAACAATTATGAAAAAGAAATTGTAGTGAAATTAATGATTGAAATCTCCAATTCGGGAGGAGGACGCCGAAGTATATTCAAAAGATTAAAATCAAAGTATGAAGCATTGTCCGAATACAAGCTTAGAAAATATATTGATTATTTGGAGAAAAACAGTTTGATAGAAAAAGGGAAGGGCAGCAGCGGGTTAAAGCTAACTGAAGAAGGCAAAAATTTCTTATACAAGGATAATTAGGCGCTTAAATAATTATTGACTTAAGATATCAAAAATTATATAATACAGCGAACATACGTTTAGAAGGAAGGACCTGACAATGGGTGAATTTAAAATAAAATCTGAATATATTCCAACAGGTGATCAGCCTGATGCAATTGAAAAAATATATGAAGGATTAAATAAGAACTATAAATATCAAACACTTCTTGGCGTTACCGGATCCGGAAAAACATTCACAATGGCAAATATAATTGAAAAGATACAAAAACCTACCCTTGTCTTGGCTCACAATAAAACATTGGCAGCTCAGCTATGCTCCGAATTCAAGGAATTTTTTCCTGACAATGCAGTGGAATACTTTGTAAGCTACTATGATTATTATCAGCCGGAAGCATATGTGCCAAGCAGTGACACATTTATAGAAAAGGATGCATCCATCAATGATGAGATAGATAAATTAAGACACTCCGCAACTGCAGCACTTTTTGAAAGAAAAGATGTAATAATAGTGGCAAGTGTTTCATGTATATATGGACTGGGAAGTCCTATAGATTATGAAAATCTTGTTATATCCTTAAGGCCCGGGATGAATAAGGACAGAGATGAAATAATCAGGAAACTTGTGGAAATACAATATAAAAGAAATGATATTGCATTTACCAGAGGAACATTTAGGGTAAGAGGAGATACGGTGGAAATATTTCCTGCTTCATCATCTGAAAATGCAATAAGAGTGGAATTCTTTGGGGATGAAATTGACAGAATTACAGAGATTAATACTGTAACAGGAGAAATATTGGGCAGGAGAAACCATATTTCGATATTTCCTGCAACTCACTATGCCACAACAGAAGAAAATGTGAACAGGGCGGTTGAAAATATAAAGGTAGAACTTCAGGAAAGACTTAAATATTTGGAAAGCAACAATAAACTTTTGGAAATGCAAAGACTGGAGCAAAGAACAAATTATGATATTGAAATGCTGCAAGAAATGGGTTTTTGCAACGGTATTGAAAATTATTCAAGGCACATAAACAATTTAGAGTCAGGAGTAAGGCCCTATACCTTACTCGATTATTTTCCAAAAGATTTTTTAATGATTATCGATGAGTCCCATGTATCGCTTCCTCAGGTAAGGGGAATGTACAACGGAGACAGGGCAAGAAAAACCACCTTGGTGGATTACGGTTTCAGACTACCGTCAGCTCTTGATAACAGACCCCTAAAGTTTGATGAGTTTGAAAATATTATAAATCAAGTTGTCTTTGTAAGTGCAACACCGGGCCCCTACGAAGCGGAGCATTCACAAAATGTTGTTGAGCAAATTATTCGCCCGACAGGGCTTATTGACCCTCCTATATATGTGAGACCTGTGGAAAATCAAATAGATGATTTAATAAATGAAATCAGAAAATCAACCGAAAAAAATCAAAGGGTCTTAGTTACAACTCTTACCAAGAAAATGGCTGAAGATTTAACTGCTTACTTTAAAAGTACAGGAATCAGGGTAAGATATCTTCATTCCGATATAGACACTCTTGAGAGGATGGAAATAATCAGAGACCTCCGCATGGGTGAATTTGACGTGTTGGTTGGAATAAACCTTTTAAGAGAAGGCTTGGATTTGCCTGAAGTATCCTTGGTAGCGATACTTGATGCTGACAAGGAAGGATTCCTTCGCTCGGAAACATCCCTTATACAGACAGTAGGAAGGGCTGCCCGAAATATTGACGGAAGAGTAATAATGTACGCTGATAAAATTACCGGTTCCATGGAAAGAGCAATAAGAGAAACTGACAGAAGGCGGGAGATTCAAGATAATTACAACAGGAAATACAATATAACCCCTAAATCAATAGTTAAAGGGGTTCGCGCAATAATAGAAGCGACAAAGGCGGCAGAGGGTGAAACAGAATACAAATCAAAAGGTAAGGATATTGGTGTTGCTGAATATATTATAGAATTAGAAAAAGAAATGCGAAAGGCTGCTGAAAGCTTGGAGTTTGAAAAAGCTGCTCATTACAGAGATGAAATAAAAGAATTAAAGATTAAATTTCATATTGAATTAATAAGTGAATAAGACAATTTGGGGACATTCCTCTACCCACAAAGGCTATCCAAATAGTAGAGTGTGTCCCCATACCTAAGGAAGGAAAAATAATGGACAAAATCGTTATAAAAGGAGCAAAGGAAAACAACCTGAAAAATATCAGTGTTGAACTTCCAAGAAACAAATTAATTGTTTTTACCGGAGTAAGCGGTTCAGGTAAGACATCCCTTGCTTTTGATACCATATATGCAGAAGGACAAAGACGTTACGTTGAAAGTTTATCATCATATGCAAGAATGTTTTTAGGTCAGATGGACAAGGCGGATGTAGAATCAATTGAAGGCTTGTCACCTGCTATTTCCATAGACCAAAAATCAACAAACAGAAACCCCCGCTCAACAGTGGGTACTATTACGGAAATTTATGATTATTACAGACTTTTATTTGCAAGGGTCGGTATTCCTCACTGCCCCAATTGCGGGAAACCAATAACAACACAGACGATTGATCAAATAACCGATAAGGTTTTGGAATATGAGGAAAGAACAAAAATTCAAATATTAGCACCAATGGTAAGAGGCGCAAAGGGTACACATAAAAAGTTACTTGAAGACATTAAAAGGGAAGGCTTTGTCAGAGTAAGGGTTGACGGAGAACTTCTTGAGTTGGAAGATGATATTGTATTGGAAAAAAACAAAAAACATACTATAGAAGTTGTCATAGACAGGCTTATCATTAAAGATGGCATACAAAAAAGACTTGTTGATTCAGTAGAAACTGCTTTGGGATTATCCGGCGGCATGGTTTTAATTGATGTGATGGGACAGGAAGAACTTTTAATGAGCACGAAGTTTGCATGCACAGATTGCAGCATTGGCTTTGGAGAAATTTCACCAAGGATGTTTTCATTCAATAACCCCATTGGGGCCTGCCCTGCATGCAACGGATTGGGAGTTAAAAGAGAAATAGATGTGGATTTAGTAATTCCTGATTATTCAAAGTCCATAGGTGAAAGAGCAATTGCTCCCTTTGGGGCAGAAGAGGATGGTTATTATTATCAAATGTTTGCCGCTGTTGCAAAGAATCATAATTTTGATATAAATAAACCTTTATCGGAAGCACCAAAGGAATTTATAGATGAAATATTGTACGGTACAAAGGGAAAAGAATTAACAGTAAACTTTGTAAGCAAATTTCAGGGACCAAGAGAATATGTAAGAGAATTTGAAGGGGTTGTGAACAATCTTCAAAGAAGATACAACGAAACCAAATCACCTGAAATGAGGGAATGGATAGAGGATTATATGTATGAAAGTCCTTGCCCTGCTTGTAACGGGGCAAGGCTAAATCCTGTAAGCCTTGCAGTCAAAATAGATAATAAGAATATTTACGAAGTATCACAATTATCAGTGGTAAAAAGCTTGAAATTTTTTGATGAACTGAATTTAAGCGCTATGAATAAAATTATAGGCGGGCAGATAATAAAAGAAATCAAGGACAGGCTTCAATTTTTATCTGATGTGGGTCTGACCTATCTTACTTTAGACAGAAATGCGGGTACCTTGTCCGGGGGAGAATCTCAGCGCATAAGATTAGCGACTCAAATCGGTTCAAGTTTAGTAGGTGTGCTTTATGTATTGGATGAACCAAGCATAGGACTTCACCAAAGGGATAATTCAATGCTTATTAAAACTTTACGCAGTTTAACCGACTTAGGAAATACCTTAATTGTGGTTGAACATGATGAAGAGACTATGGAAAGTGCAGATTACATTTTAGACATAGGCCCCGGGGCAGGGATTCACGGGGGAGAAATAGTTGGCTTTGGTACTATAGATGAGATTAAAAATAATGAAAATTCCATTACGGGACAATATTTAAGCGGGAAGAAAAAAATTGATGTACCTGAACTTAGGAGAAACGCAGAGAAATTTATTGAAATAAAAGGTGCAAAAGAAAACAACCTAAAGAATATAGATGTTAAAATTCCCTTAGGAGTAATGTGTTGTGTTACAGGTGTTTCAGGTTCGGGCAAAAGTTCCTTAATCAATGAAATATTATCAAAAGGTCTTCACCAGAAATTATTCAGAAATACAAATCGTCCCGGCAAATTTGATGAAATGCTTGGAACAGAAAATGTAGATAAAATAATTACCATAGACCAATCCCCTATTGGGAGAACTCCAAGATCTAATCCTGCCACATACACGGGAGTTTTTGACTACATCAGGGATGTGTTCACAATGACACTTGAGGCGAAGGAAAGAGGATATAAAAAAGGAAGATTCAGTTTTAATATTAAGGGTGGCAGATGCGAAGCCTGCCACGGTGATGGAATTTTAAAAATTGAAATGCATTTTCTTCCTGATGTATATGTTCCTTGCGATGTATGCAAGGGTAAAAGGTACAACAGAGAAACCTTGGAGGTTAAATACAAGGGTAAAAATATTGCAGATGTTTTGGCCATGACAATAGATGAAGCCTTGGAGTTTTTTGAGAATATTCCTAAAATTTACAATAAAATCAAAACATTGCAGGATGTGGGTTTGGGATATTTGAAATTAGGTCAGCCTTCACCCGAATTATCGGGGGGAGAAGCCCAGCGTGTCAAGTTAGCGTATGAACTGAGCAAAAGAGGAACAGGAAAAACAGTCTATATTTTGGATGAACCAACAACAGGGCTGCATATAGCAGATATTCACATGCTTACTGAAGTATTGAACAGACTTGTGGAAGCAGGCAATTCAGTTATTGTAATTGAGCATAACTTAGATGTTATAAAAACAGCTGACTATATCATTGATTTAGGACCTGAAGGAGGAGACGGAGGTGGCATGATTGTTGCAGAAGGAACTCCGGAACAAATAGCCAAGGTAAAAAGATCCTACACGGGGCAGTATTTGAAAAAAGTTCTGTAAAGTTTTGGGGACGGTTCTTTTTGTTCTTGAGAATGAAATAAAAAGGCTTGGTTATTGTCATTTATGACATATCCCAGCCTTTGATATTATGAACCTGCGCCCACTCCCTGTCTTTCTGAACTGCAGGTGAAGAATCTTATCTTCCAACCCGCAGAGACTATCCGTATATAGGAGGTATTTCCCTCTTCCTCTATAGTATTATCAAGGCTGCTAAAATTGCTGCAGCAATTCCGCACAATACGGGTAATAAGTTTTTTCTTGCTAAATCCTGTGCACTTATATTACAAATTGCAGCAACAGGAATAACAGCCCATGGAATTATGGTTCCGCCATCAACCCATACAGTAATTATTTGACCTAAAGAAGCTAATCCTGCCATATCAATATCTATAACATTTGAAAATGTGTAAGCCAAGGTCCCCACAATAGGAAGCCCCGAAAAACCTGATCCGTCTAAACCTGTAATAATTGCAACTGCAGACTGAGTTAAAATAGTTGAAAGTTTTGTCATTTGGATAATTTCAGACAAATATATACTTATATCATTCAATATACCCGGAGCCCCTTCGCCAAATACAGCTGTAGCTCCTCCCTGATTGCCCAAAAAGAAAAATCCTCCTATGAAAATTACCGGAGCAAAAACAGTGATGCCAAACTTAAAGCCATCTTTGACATAATCTACTACCATCTCAAAGCCGTCTTTAATTTCAAAACTTGTTAACACAGTCAAAAGCATTATAATTATTGCGGTTCCGCCTACCAGGGCAGTTGCATCGCCACCTGCCAAGTTATATTTAACCATGGCAACAATATTGATTAAAAATGCTAAGGGAGTTAAAATAGCTACATATTTTGCTGTCTTACCTATGGTTTTATTTTCCCGACTAATGCTTTCATCTATAATAGGCTCAAGCTGTGGGTTCTTTTTTAAATCTCTTTTCATCATTACAAAAGCCACAAGTACAGTAACTAAAGACATGGTAAGCCACAAGGGTATTGACGCGCTTATAATTTCGTTTACATCAATTCCGGCACCGGCGGCCGTGATGGATGGTGCTCCCTGTATAAAAAAGTCACTGGAAAGTGCAATACCATGACCAAATAGATTCATGGCTACAGCTGCATAAATTACGGGAAGGCCGGTAGCTAGAGCAGCAGGCAACAAGACTGCTCCAACTAAGGCAACCGCGGGACTTGGCCAAACAAGCCAAGATATGATCATCATTGTGACACCTATTCCCCAAAATGCCATAGTTTGATTAACCATAACCTTTTTAATGGGTGACATAATTAATACATCTGCACCGACAGCTTGCAATGCCTTAGACATAGCAACAACCAATGAAATAATAACTATAATACCCCAAAATTCGTTGCCTGAATAAATTATTGTGTTAAAAATTGATTGAACAGCAAATACAGGACTGCCTGAATAAAGAAACCCCATGGCGAAAATACCAATAATACAAGGAATTACAATTTCCTTTTTCATGAGCATAATAACAAGAATGATAACTACCATTATCATGTACAGGTAGTGAAGAGAAGATAAAACCATAATAAACCTCCTTGGAATTAAGTATAGGGAAGGTGTAGCCCCTAACTTATGTAACACAGGTGACCTATAGTATATTTACATACCTTTCACTTATCTTTTCAAAGCATTGATCAACGCCATCAAAGTCCATGCAGTCAATATAAAAGGCCTCTAAAAGGTCATGCATCTTTTTTGTTTCAGAAAGCTTGTTCAAAGCATTTTTTATCAATAAATCGTATAAGTGAAGGTTTTTTTCAATTTCGGAGATTTGAGATTTTATGCCATCAGAATCCATAATGCTGTGAATATCAAAAATCTCATTGTATTTATCACTCATAGGGTGTTCTGCAGTAATAATGATAAGTTTTTTTTCAGGAAAGTAAATATGCTGAAGTTTTTTTGGGCTTAAGGGTCTGTAATAGCATTCCGAATCAAAGTTTCTTTTAACTGCTTCATTTAAAATTCTATCAAGAAATTCGGAAGAATAATTTGTATCTTTACCCACGAGTGCCCATACTTCATTTTGTTCGAAGAAAAGCTCAGTGTGACTTATATATCCGTTTGCAGTAAAAGATTCCGTAAATAATTTTCTAACATTGCCTCTACCCTTTCCATTGCTGTTAAACAGTTTATTTATTGCCTTTTCATACATATCATTAAATTCGTCAATACTTACATAAGAATCACAAATTGAGCAAATTTCATCATAAATAATACCTGCAGCCTTTAAATATTTGTAAGCACTTTTGTATATACTTGATTTAGATTTATTTATTTCGATTATTGCAGCTTTATGTTTTTTTAATTTTTGATTGTCTAAAAAAGCACCAAGGTTAACAATTTCATCAACTGCCCCCGGTATTATTGGGTCAATTGTATGAGGGGCTGTTCCGTCAACGAAAAGAACTTTTAATTCAGGAATTAATATTCCGTCAAGACTTACATTATCGCTGGAACAGTGTATATATTCTGCTGAATATCCCTTTTCCACCATGCTTTCAGCAAATTTTTTCATAAAACGATTTTTTCCTACTCCTGGTCCTCCCTTAAGAATATAGATATGTTCAGCCTCTTCGGGCTTTAATATGAAGTCAAAATAGCTGAAAAACCCTTCGGATGTGTTATTGCCCGCAAAAATATGTTTCTCTTTCATGTAATACCTCCTACTTAAGTATATTTTTATTATATGAGGCATTTCGATTCTTGTTAAAATTAAATTAAATATTATAATTATAAAAAAAGCTTTCATGGGCATAATATTTTAGAAAGTTTAACTTTCAATAATTTATAAGAGGAGACATCATATGCAAGGGAAGGTACAAAAAATGGATCATCATAATCCCGGTATAAAATGTGTTGTGAATACATGTCACTATTATGTTCCGGGTGATTACTGCAACGCTCAGAAAATTGAAATTCAAAAACGTAATGCTGCGTCATCAGAAGAAACAGATTGTGCAACCTTTACACCCGGCAACCAAAGCATGACATAAAGATTCTCTAACCCAAGAGATGCCCTAATGTAGGAGATGCTCTGACAAAGATAAAAAAATTGTTCTTATACTATAAGGACAATTTTTTTGCATTATGGCTTATCCTTATGCTATAATAAGGCGATTGTTAATAAAGGAAGAGATAAAATGAAGTTGATAATAACAGAAAAACCATCAGTTGCAAAAGATATTGCGAGAGTTTTAAATATAAGATCCTTTAGGGATGGTTATATGGAAAATAATGATTACATCATAAGCTGGTGCCTAGGTCATTTGATACAGCTTGCATATCCTGAGGAATATGATTTTAAGTACAAACGATGGAATTTAAGGGACCTTCCCATATTTCCAAGTAAGTTTAAATATACTGTAAACCCGCAAACCAAGAAACAGTACGAAACAGTAAAGTCTCTCATGCTTGATGACAGGGTTGATGAACTTATTTGTGCAACTGATGCGGGAAGAGAAGGACAACTTATATTTGGATATGTGTACATAAATGCAGAATGCAAGAAACCTGTCAAGCGTCTTTGGATAAGCAGTATGACCGATGAAGCTATTTTGGAAGGATTCAATAAACTAAAGGACAACAAGGAATATTTCAGCCTTTATCAATCAGCAAGAGCACGCTCAGAAGCTGACTGGCTGGTAGGAATTAACGCAACAAGGTTTTTTACTGTTAAATACAATCAAAAATTAACAATAGGAAGGGTTCAAACTCCTACTTTGTCCCTTATTGTTTCAAGGCAAAAAGAAATAGATGAATTTGTCTCACAGCCTTTTTATGAGGTGGCTGCAGACTGTGAAATGTTTACTGCAACATGGTTTAATAAAAAGGGTACAAGAATAGATGAAATAGAAAAAGCAGAAGCAATAGTTGATAAGTGCAAGGATAAAGAAGGAACCATAACAAGGATAAAAACAAAAAGAGCCACTGTGGAAAGACCTCTTTTGTATGATTTAACAGAGCTTCAGAGGGATGGAAACAGAAGATATGGCTATTCGGCAGAGCAAACCTTGGAAGCGGCCCAAAGCCTATATGAAAAATACAAACTTACCACCTATCCAAGAACGGACTCAAGGTATTTAACAAAGGATATGAAGTCAACACTGCCGGGTTTACTGCAAAATATTAAGGATGGCTGGAAGGATTCGGAATATTGTGTTGATAAGGTTATAAGGCAAAAATTAAATGCAGATAAAAGGGTTATAGATGATTCAAAGGTAACAGACCACCATGCAATAATAGTAACGCCAAATATAAGAAATTTACCTGCAATAAAATTGCCTGACAGGGAAAAAAATATATTAAGGCTAATTGTAGCAAGATTTATCGCTATATTTGATAAAAAACAGGAATTCGACCAGACAGACATAGAGCTTATAATTGAAAATGAAAAATTTAAGGCAAAAGGTAAAAAGATAGTTATAGCCGGTTGGAGGGAAATTGAGGATATAATTTTAGGCAAGGAAGCAAAGGAAGATGCCGAAGACAAGGAAATAAAAGTGAATTTAAATGAGGGTGACAAAATATTACCAAAAGAAGTGAAGGTAGTAACGAAAAAAACAAGCCCCCCGAAACCATACACTGAAGCCACTCTTTTGACTGCCATGGAAACAGCCGGCAAGCAAATTGAGGATGAAAAATTAAGAGAGGAAATGAAGTCTATAGGTTTAGGCACACCTGCCACAAGAGCAGGAATAATCGAAAAGCTCATATCAGTAGGTTATATAAAAAGAAATAAAAAGAATTTAATCCCTACTAATAACGGTATCAGGCTTATTGAAATAGTTCATGAAAAATTAAAAAAACCTGATTTAACAGGTGAATGGGAAAGCATCTTGGGTAAAATAGCAAAGAAGGAAGCTTCCTCTAAGGAATTCATTGTTGATATTAAAAAATACGTCGCAGAAATAATAAAAGAAGGCAGAAGCAGTTCAAATAATAATATTAAGTTCGAAGGCACAGAAAGGGTTCAAAAGAAAAAGGAACAAGAATAAATAAGCAAAATGCATATAAACAATTGATTTAAATATTTATTTATATTAAAATAATATCAACAAATGAAAAGGAGCTTAATATGGAATTTTTAATTAACGGTATTATAAATGTAACGACGCAGCAAGTAATTATGTGGATAATAGGAGCCATACTTATTTACTTAGCAATAGCAAAAGAATTAGAGCCTGCTTTGTTGCTGCCCATGGGTTTTGGGGCAATACTGGTAAACATACCCATGTCCGGGGTTTTAACTCAAGAATTGGCGGGTATAAAGGAACCCGTAGTTGGAATAATAGACTGGCTCTTTGATGTTGGAATCAATTCTGCGGAAGCATTTCCCCTGCTTTTATTTATAGGTATCGGAGCAATGATTGATTTTGGCCCCTTGTTATCCAATCCAAGATTGCTCTTGTTTGGTGCGGCAGCACAATTTGGAATATTTGCAACAATTACGGTTGCTTCATTTATGGGATATGATTTGGTTGACGCAGCATCCTTCGGAATAATAGGGGCAGCTGACGGACCTACATCCATATTGGTATCTCAAGTTCTTAAAAGCAAATACATAGGACCTATAGCAGTTGCGGCTTATTCTTATATGGCCTTGGTGCCGATTATACAGCCTTTTGCAATAAAATTAGTTACAACTAAGAATGAAAGAAAAATAAAAATGACATATAATCCAAAAAGTGTATCGAGAATGACAAGACTCTTATTTCCGATAGTAGTAACAATCATAGCAGGATTAGTTGCTCCGGCATCCGTATCATTGGTTGGGTTTTTAATGTTTGGAAATCTTATCAGGGAATGCGGAGTATTAAGATCTTTGTCAGAAACGGCACAAGACAGCCTGGTAAATTTAATAACATTGCTGCTTGGGCTTACAATATCGGCAAGTATGAAGGCGGATCTCTTTGTATCACTTGATACACTTAAAATAATGATTTTGGGACTATTGGCATTTGTGTTTGATACAATGGCAGGAGTTTTGTTTGCAAAATTTATGAATTTGTTCTTAAAGGAAAAAGTAAACCCTATGGTTGGTGGGGCAGGAATTTCAGCCTTTCCAATGTCAGCAAGAGTTATTCAGAAAATGGGACTTGAAGCCGACCCTCAAAACCACCTGCTGATGCATGCGGTAGGGGCAAATGTGGCAGGTCAAATTGCATCCGTTATAGCGGGCGGAGTAATAATCGGCTTAGTGCCATTATTATAGGAGGATGAAAAATGAATGAAAATATATTGGCATCTTTTAAATTGATGGGAATGGGAATGTTGGCTATTTTCTTAGTGATCATCGTAATATATCTGTCTGTAAATATTATGCACAAGATTACAAACAGATAACAACCACGTAAGCGTCATTGTTATGAATACACGTAAGTGTCATTCTGAACGCAGTGAAAAATCTTTTATAATATGAGTCCTTCGCTTACACTTAGGACGACAAAGCACAATACTCAGGATGGCAAAGTATAATGCTCAGGAATAGAAACTTTTCAAACGGGGAATTATGAAAAAGATAACAAAAATTGAGTATCAAAAGAAAAATAAAGATAGATTCAATATATTTTTAGATGACGAATATGCTTTTCCGTTAGATGTAAATATTCTCATTAAATATTCACTTAGAAAGGACATGCTTTTAAGTGATGAGCAAATAGATGATATTTTGAAATCTGAGGAAAGAATAAGTATTTATAATTATGGAATTTCTATACTTTCAAGATTAGCGAAAAGCGAATACGAATTGAGGCTTAAAATGCAAGACAAAGGTTTTGCCCCGGAGCTGATTGATAATGCCATAAATAGGCTCAAAGAGCGGAAATACTTAGATGATGAAAGATATTGTGAAATGTTTATAAATGACAAAATCAACATTTCCAAATACGGCCTTAGAAAGATAAAAGAAGCTTTGTTTTTTAAGGGTATAGATAAAGAAATAATAGAAGAAAAAATAAAAAGTATATCCGCAGAAGATGAGGAAAAAAGAGCTTTTGATTTAGGAAAAAAGAAGCTTATCAGTTTAAAAGAAGAAGATACCCGCAAAAAAGCATATAAACTATCAAACTATTTGATAAGTAAAGGCTTTGAATATGAAACAGTAAAAAAGGCAGTAAAAAAACTTATGGATATCGAGCTTGACGACTATTCTTAAAAAAGGGGGATATTTTATGATTGAATTTGCAGAATACATATCGGACGCTTTTGTTAAATGTAAGCTGATTTACAATGAGGGAAAATTTGATATTATAGCTCTTTATGCAAATAAGCATCTTGAGCATATTACAAACAAAACTCTCGACCAGTTAATTGATAAGAAAATGACAGAGATATTTCCTTCGCTTACAGATTCAATTTTCGACTGGCCAAAAATATTGTGCGAAGCAGCAATGACCAGTGACCATACAGTTATTGAGCAATATGTCAATGCCTTTGAAAAGTTTGTCAAATTCAATATTTTTGGATTTAAGGATGGCATTTTCTATTTGACAATACAGGATTTGACCATTAAAAGAGAAATCAGAAGAATACTTCTTGAAAAGGATAGACAAATCAAACATTTAGAAGGTGAAATTAAATCAAGAGCCAGCATTGAGCCTCTTACAAACTTGTATAATTTTCAATTTATAACAGATTGTATAAAGCATAGCATGCAAAGTTATAAAGAAGAAGGTATAGAATTTTGCATGTTCTTAATAGATATTGATGATTTTAACAACTTCAATCAGAAATACGGCATGGATAACGGAGATATGGTTTTGCAGGATGTTGCCCACATACTTAGTTTATCAGCTAGAAAAATTGATGTAGTCGGCAGATATGGAAACGATAAATTTATAATGATATTAAACAATGTAGAACTTGATATTGCAAAAATTATTATTGAGAGAATTAAAATGGAATTGGGAAGATACGACCTAAACTTAAGCAAAAATACTATTAGTGCCAGTGGAGCATTAGTGGAGTACAGGGGAGAGTCCTTAGAAGGATTTATTGAAAAAGCAGAGGACCTGTTAAAAAAGGCTCAGGCAATAGGAAAAGGATTAATACTGTCATAAGGGAGCTTAAAGCTCC
The DNA here is from genome assembly GCA_964617605.1 of uncultured Clostridia bacterium. Lineage (GTDB taxonomy): Bacteria > Bacillota > Clostridia > Tissierellales > Sedimentibacteraceae > Sedimentibacter. The sequence continues at coordinate 30,697 of CAZTXR010000002.1, forward strand.
CTTTACCTAAGAAAATATTTTACTTATATCTAAAACTCCGGCTCCCTGCTCATAGGAAGATGCTTTTATCCTAAAGCATGCATTCAGGAGTTTTTTCTTTATATCAAAATGATCATAATTGGGGTTTTCATTTAATAATAGTGCCGCAACTCCGGAAATCATAGGTGCAGACATTGACGTTCCGCTTAATGTGGTGTAGCCGGTTAAATTTCTATTTGATAAGGACATTATATCAACCCCCGGGGCTATTAAATCAGGTTTGCGGATTCTATCCAATGTAGGTCCTCTGCTTGAAAATTCGGCTATGGTATCATTTTCTGCAAAAGGAGTGTTTCTGTCATTTAAAGTGCCAACTGATATGACATAGCGACCGGTTGCCGGTGATAAAATAGTATTGCGCATGGGTCCGCTGTTGCCTACTGCTGCTACCACTATGAAATTATTTTCAATTGCTCTGTTTGCAGCTTTTACTAAAGGATCTCTTCTTTCTTTATATTGTGCAATAGCACCTAAAGAAAAATTGATTATTTTGGTTTTATAAACCTCCTTTTTTTCTATAATCCATTGTACTGTTGATAGTATATCTGAGGTATTACCATTTCCATGCTCATCAAGAACTTTAATTGATAAAATATTGGCTTCAGGTGCTATTCCTTTATATTTCCCTTTGGAAGAATAACCGCTGCCGGCCAATATACCTGCACAATGTGTGCCATGACCGTTGTCATCATAAAATTTTGTTTGATTGTTTACAAAATCTTTAAATCCTACAATTCTGTTTGTGGGATATATTAAATCCGCATGTGGCGCAATACCCGTGTCTATAATCGCAACTGTCACATTTTTTCCGGTATAGCCTGTTTTTAGGGAATAATCAGCGCTGATAGTTTTTCTTGCAACATCCATTACTGCAAATACTTTTGAATCATAGGATATAAATTCTACATCCGGGTCTTGAGTTAATTTAAGGATTGATTCAGTGCTCATTTCGCAGGCACAACCGTTAATAATGGGAAGATTATGCTTTAATTTTTTTGATAATGAACTGATTTCCCCTTCCTTTATATTTTTGCCGGACTTGTAACTTATTATTACGGGTATAATATTATTGCTGCTTGAAGAAAGACGCCCCTTTATTACAGGGCAAAGCTTATTTAAATCTATATTATTTTTCATTATATTCACCTACC
>CAZTXR010000003.1:0-31685 GCA_964617605.1 uncultured Clostridia bacterium
AAAATATTGATGCTAAAATTAATGAGTTCTTTACCCTATTAATTTTAGCATGGATAAGGCAGATTTTCAACAAGTATTAATTTTGCATCGCACAATGTCTTTAGCTGATAACTCCTTGTTTATAAGACTTTTGAATACTGTTGAATCGCTCTTGCCCTTTAGGTATTATTTTGTAGGAAGGTACCGCCTTTTCCAAAAGACTTATTATCTTCTCCCTTTCATTGTTTTTAGCAGCTATCATAATTTTCTCCAATATTTTTATAAATTGATTTTCATCAAATTCCAACGGTTTTTCAATAAATATTTTATTAATACCTGTTTCTGATTGCGAAGCGCTATTGGTTATCAAAAGCTCTTCATACAACTTTTCCCCCGGCCTCAAACCAATGTACTCAACCATTATATCCTTTTCAGGTATTAAGCCTGATAACCTTATTAAATTGTATGCTAAATCCTTTATTTTCACAGGCTCTCCCATATCCAATACAAATATTTCCCCTCCCTTGGATAATGATGCTGCCCTAAGAACAAGCTGCACGGCTTCAGGTATTGTCATGAAGTATCTGGTTATGTCTTCATGTGTTATGGTAATAGGTCCCCCATCTTTTATCTGCTGCTTAAAAAGTGGAATTACAGAGCCATTGCTGCCTAAAACATTGCCAAACCTGACGGCTGAAAAATTTGTATTGCTGTGTTTAGAATACAATTGAACTATCATTTCACAAATCCTCTTTGTTGCTCCCATAATACTGGTTGGATTTACTGCTTTATCAGTGGATATTAAAACAAACTTATCTACTTTATATCTGTCTGCCATGGATACGGTATTATAGGTCCCTATTATGTTGTTCTTTACCGCTTCCTCCGGGTTATGCTCCATAAGGGGCACGTGCTTATGGGCAGCCGCATGAAAGATTATGTTTATTTGATTTAACAAAAAAATTCTTTCTAATTTCTTTCCATCTCTCACAGAGGCAATTTCTATTTCAAGGTTTAACTTATCACCGTATTTACAGAATAAACTTTGTTGAATATCATAAGCATTATTTTCATATTCATCCATTATTATTAATTTTTTAGGATAACATGATGCAATTTGCCTGCTCAGCTCCGAGCCTATAGACCCCCCTCCTCCGGTAACAAGCACTGTTTTACCGGTCAAATAATCCTTAGTTAATTCACAATCCAATTCAACCTGTTTCCTTCCCAATAAATCTTCAACCTGCACATCCCTTATACTGTCTGCAAGCGAATTGATTTTATCGCAGGGTACCATGGAGCAAAATTCCGGCAATATTTTTAATTTGCATTTTGTTTTTGAACAAACATCTAAAATTTGCTTTTTATTTTCTTTATCAATGGAAGGGATAACTATAATTATTAAATGTATCTCATATCTTTCTGACATTTCTATAATACTGTTTCTATCTCCCACTATGTTTATTTTATACATAGCCCTTCCTATTTTTGTTTTATCATCATCTATAATACATTTTACCAAATAATTATTATGGTTGTTTGACTTAATTTCTTCAAGCAACATAGCAGAAGCATGCCCGGCCCCAATAAGCATAACGTTAGTTACAGGTGTTCCATCATATATTTTTTTGTCAACCATATTTCTAAGAGCCCTGTATACTAACCTTATGGTCATAGCACCAAAGCTTGATATAAAGGGGACAAATACAAATTCTCCGTGATCAATATGTATTCCGGCCATCCATGCAATAAGCAAAAATAGTGTACTTCCAACAAAGGATGCTTTCAAGCACTGTAATAAATCCTGAACACCCGCATACCGCCACAAGTTTTTATACATGCCATTTGCTTTAAATGTACCTATATAAATTGCAATATATAGAATCAATTTATGAGCAAAAATCCATATTTTTAAATTATATTGTACAAATACAAAATGAGGTATTATGTATGATATTGTTGCAATGCTTGTATCAATTAACATCAATACTAATGTTCTGTGTTTGTTTAGAATACCGTATACTTTATTATAAACACTTGCCATATTGCCGCAAATGTGGTGTTTTAATGCAATTTCCTTGTCCATAAATGCCCCCTGAATTTCTTCTTTTATCGCTTTGTTATATATTATATTTGAAATCAAAATATATAGTCCAAAAAATTCAAAAAATTAAGTATTAGGATTAAACGATACATAACTCATATTTTAGAGCTTTCGCTATGCACTCAGCTTCTGATAAGGGCAAATGTCCTTAGGAATAAATTGTTTAGTGGCTGCATATTATTGAAATAACAAAACCATGAAATAATAGTTAATATTGTAAATGGTGCGGATAAATAAATGATTGAAAAAGAAGGTTGACAAATGGAAATTATTAAACATAATAATTTTTCCCCGCTGAAAGAAAAATGGGGAAAACTATACAATTCCAATCCGGCTTTAACGGTTTATCAAAGCGACGAGTATGCAGAAACAGCTTTTAAGTATTTTTTCCCTTATGCGGCTGTTCTGAAAAAAAGACCTGTTTTTATTGAAATTATCGATGAAGGAAAGACAATCATGATTATACCTTTGTGCAAAAATTTTTTTAAAAAAACATATTCTATGTTTGGATTTAATTGTACATATGGTTACATAGACTTTATCTACAGCAAATACTTAAGCATTGAAAAGATGGAAGAATGTTTTATTAAGCTGAGCAAGGAGCTTAAAGGAAACAAATTGAATATAAACCGCTTGAGGGAGGACAGTTTGTTGTGCCGCTACCTTCTAAAAAATTACCAAACGAAATGCACCATAATATGTTCTCATATTGATCTGCCGGATACATATGATAAGTATTTATCTTCTTTAGAAAAGAACTGGAGGCATCATATAAGAACTGCCTATAACAGGCTGGTTACTGAGCAAAAGCTTATTGAATTAAAAACTGTATATAAACAACCGCTGCCTGATGAGGAGTTTAAAAAAATGATTGATCTGTATTCAATAAGAAGAAATACGCGATACGAACATAATGAGGGGAAAATTTATAAATTATTTTTAAAAAAATTGGATATTTGTTCTGCAGCGCTTAAAAGAATGGAGAATGTTGTTCATTTCATACTTTATATTGATAATGAAGTCGCTGCATTTTGCAATGGATTTATTTCCGACAACAACTCAACAATAACCTTGCCAAGGTTGTCAATCAATATTGAATATGAAAAATTCAGCCCGGGCATTCTTCTGCTTAATGAGAGCATTAAAAAAATTTGTGAGCTTGGCATTGCAAAAAAAATCGATTTAATACACGGTGATGAAAGATACAAACGTGAACTTGGTGCAAAACCGCATTACAGCCATGAATTCGAAGTAATGTTTTAATGAATCTAAATAAAATATTAAAATTGAAATTAATCTTTGTTTAATCAGGCAAAAAGTATTTAATCATGTTCTATAGCAATAAGGAATAAGTACTTATTTAAAATATTCATATTATTGGACAAACAGGGGGCTATAAGAAATGAATAATAAAGAAATACATTCTAAACTTCTTGAAATATTGAAAACAATTGACAGGATAAGCAAAAATGAAAGCATAACATACATGCTGACTCAGGGCAATTTGCTTGGTGCCATAAGAGAAAAAGGATTTATAGAGTGGGATATTGAAGATGCTGATATTATGATGCACAGAAGTGACTTCAATATTTTTACCCAATATTGCAGCATGCACCCGGAAGAATTAAATTTTATTTTCAGCAGGGATGACCAAGCCTGTGGTTTGGTACACAGGCTAAAACACAAGCAAAACCATGAAATATTCGTTGAAATTATCTTGATTGATTTGCTGCAACAAAACAGGATTATGCGAAACATTAAGCTTCTTATGCTCATATTGCTTAGGGGTATGCTATGTTTGGAACCAAATAAATCTAAATACAAAAAAACCATTGCCTCCAAAATAAAGCTACTGGCAATGTTTTGCTTAAGAAGCGCGGGTAGATTATTTAACCGTGAAAAATTGCAGCATTTCTATGAAAGTGTAAGTCAGTATGGCAGCGGCAAAAACTGTGATTCAGTGTTTTTCAGCAATGATGAAAACATTAAAAAAATGACTTCACGATTTGATAAAACCCTTCTGGATGAAACAATAAGGGTACCTTATGAAGACACTGAGCTGGCTATTCCAAAAAGGTGGGACCGAATATTGGAGTTTTATTACGGTGATGGCTATATGAAACCAAAGCGTGAAAGTTACAAAGTATAAAATCTCGGAGGGCTCTCGTATGAATGAATATTTGGTTGAAGAATACCTACATAAGGCAGTTACAGAACAATCGCAATACTTGTCTTTCAAAAAAATTGATATAGGAAATATAAAAATTGAGGAAAGAGTAAGATTAAAATGTTTTCACTGCAAAAATTATAAAAACAAATGGACATGTCCGCCAAAAATACCGGAAATTGATTATGCGAAACTGTTTAAGGAATATGAGAACTCTGCCATTGTATATTGCAAAATTCCTTATGGCAGTGTGGAAGAATTCAATATAATCAGGGTTGAATCAACAAACCTGCTGCATCGAATGTTGCTTCAGCTTGAAGAAATTTTGTATAAAAATAATATACCTATTGCTCTATCCTTCATAGGGGGATCCTGCAAACTTTGCAAAGATGGCTGTAACAAAGAAAAATGCCGGCAGCCGAATCTGTCCAGAATTCCGTTGGAGGCTACAGGCGTGAATGTAATAAGTCTTGTTAAAGATACTTTGGATATGGACATTGTGTTCCCGCCCACGAATAATTTATATCGTGTAGGACTGTTATTGTGGTAGTATGCCGATTTTATGATTAAATCAAAGTTCAATATGGAGGATAAAGATGAAAATAATTTTGCTGGCGGCAGGTTTAGGTAGAAGACTAAAACCACTGACTGATATCTGCCCTAAAGGTCTTTTAAAAATCTCAGACAATATATCCGTAATAGACAGAACTGTGGAAATGTTCAATAACAACTGTGAATGTGAAATAATTGTTGTTACAGGATACAAAAGGATAAAATTTGAAGAAGTGCTGTCAAAATACAGTAATTGCAAAATCATAAATAATCCCTTTTACAGAGTCACCAACAGTATAGCTTCCTTGTGGTTTGCAAGAGAATATTTAAATGATGAAGTAATAATATACAATTCTGATGTTATAGTAGAAGAAAATCTTTTGAAGGTTGTTTTGAAAACAAGTTCAGATGCTGCAGTTTTTTATGATTCTTCAATAGGCATGGAAGCTGATTACAAGGTAGTTGCAGATAATGGCAAAGTTATACTGATGAGCGGTGAACTCAGCAATTTTTCAGGTGAGTATGTAGGAATAACCAAGATGAATAAAAATATGGCAGGAGAGCTTAAAAGGAAAATTGAAAACATGGTAAATGATGAACTTTATAATGAATGGTATGAAACTGCAATAGTAAACATGATTTTTGAAAAGCAATTTGCCATTGATGCCATTGATATTGCTCCCCTGGAATGGACAGAGATAGATAATATAAATGACTTGATAAAAGCAAGAGAAATAATAACAAAATTTAAAATTTTAAAAAATTTTAGAAAGTAGGGTCTTGAAGGAGATGTCATATGCATTCTGTTTACGGAAAATACTTTAAAAGAATTTTTGATGTGATAATGGCCTGCATTGCCTTGCCTTTGTTAATAATTATTTTGATTATAATCGGTCCCATGATACATTTGCAAGACAGAGGACCCATATTTTATAATTCTTTTCGCTTGGGCATGCAGGGCAATGTGTTCAAAATGTATAAGCTTCGTTCAATGAAAATCAATTCGAGTGATATACGCAACGAAGATGGCTCAACTTATAATTCTGAAAACGATCCAAGGCTCACAAAAATAGGTAAAGTAATCAGAAGAACAAGCATTGATGAATTGCCGCAGATTATAAACATCATAAAGGGAGATATGAGCTTTGTAGGTCCAAGACCGGATTTGCCGGAAGATATTTATTTGTTTGATGATTATCAGAAAAGAAAACTATGTCTTAGACCGGGAATTACCGGATACAGCCAAGCATATTTCAGAAATTCTGCATCCCAAAAAGATAAATTTAACCATGACAGTTACTATGCCGATCATTTAGGTTTTTTATTTGATATTAAAATCATCCTGAAGACAATTGAAACCGTAATTAAAAAAGAGAATCTGTATAAAAATAAAGAATATCATGAAAAAAATTCAGTTAAAGCAATTGAAGGAGCCAATAATCCATGAAAAAAAAATTAATGATTTTAGGAGCGAGCATACTTCAAGTCCCCGCAATATTAAAAGCTAAAGAAATGGGTATAGAGGTTATAGCAGTTGACATGAACAAAAATGCAATAGGATTCGGTGCGGCAGATATATGTCTTGACATCAGCACGATTGATATAAAAAATATTGTGACAGCAGCGAAAAACCATAAAATTGACGGCATAATTACTCTTGCTTCTGATATGCCTGTACGAAGTGTCGCTGCCGTTGCAAAGGAGCTGGGTTTAGCGGGAATATCAGTAGAAACCGCTTTGAAAGCCACAAATAAAGCGCTTATGAGACAGTGCCTTAAGGAACACAAGGTGCCCATACCTAAATTTTTCACAGTAAAAAATATGGAACAATATAAGCAGGCTGTTAGCAGCATCAATGGGCCATTCATAGTAAAACCGGCAGACAATTCCGGAAGCCGGGGTGTAATCATGGTCAATAAATCAGACGACATTGAGTCAATAAATTATGCCTTGGAATACAGCAAAAGATTTTCCCGATGCGGAGACATAGTAGTTGAAGAATATATGAAGGGTCCCGAAGTCAGCGTGGAAACCATAAGCATTGACGGCAGTGTTTATGTTATACAAATAACAGACAAGCTGACCACAGGAGCCCCATATTTTGTTGAAACAGGGCATTCACAGCCTTCAAGGCTCAGCAGCCATATAAAAGATAAAATTAAAGAAGTTGCTATATCAGCAGTCAATGCCATAGGCATAATAAATGGCCCCTCACACACTGAAATAATAGTAACTGATGAAGGTCCTAAGATCGTTGAACTTGGTGCAAGGCTTGGAGGAGATAATATAGCTTCACATTTAGTACCTCTTTCAACAGGTCTTGATTTGGTGGAATGCAGCATAAAAATTGCTCTTGGCCTAAAAGCCGATATAGCAATAAAACATAATTGCGGTTCGGCAATAAAATATTTTGTTCTTGCCAAAGGGAGGATTACCGATATAAGCGGTATAGAAGACGCTGAGCAGATTTCAGGTGTCAAGCAGATAAGTATCTTGAGAAAAGTCGGCGATTATGTAACAGACATAAAAAGCAGCTCTGACAGGATAGGCTTTGTAATAGCCCAAGCCGATAATGCCGAGAGTGCGCTTTCTGCCTGTGAAAAAGCCATAAAAAAAGTTACAATAAAGCTTAACAGATTGACAACTGATATAAAATAATAATTCCCGTCTGATAAAATCAGATTTTTAACAGAAGATGAAAAATTGAAACAAAGCACTGAACCTATTCCACATAAAAGAACAATCCAAAATACAGCAGATTTTGGAATCGAGCTTCCTGCAAAAAGTATTAAATTCATTTATTCATTATTGATTTTAACAACAAATAAGCTTTTCCTTTAAGGGTCAGTCCTACTGTTGCATTATAATAGTCTTTTCTTTCACCGCCAAATGCTGATTTAAACTTATCTATACCATTGTCTGAATCAAATTCAAATACTCCGCCCCAATCATATTCACTATATGATTGACCCTTAAAAAACAACATATCTTCCCAGTGAAGTCTTTTGTTTGCCCTGCCAATTATGGTTGCAAGCCCTTTATTATCTCTAAATGCCGAGCATGAATGCCACAAACGCACACTTTTTTCACAATCAATATAAGTATGAAAAACCGAAGCCGCCCCATTGATTGAAGCAACACTCATAAAGAGGCATTTATTTTCAATGTATTTTTCTATTACATGTTTGCTAAGGAACAGATCAATGTTCTTTTTCCGATACATTTCCTTGCAGCACTCTAAGAAAGGCTCAACCATACCATTATTTATTATTTCAATATTTGCATAAAAACGGATGCTTGTATTATCTTTATAGCTTCTTTTAATATCATATTTAAAGGTTTTGCTTGAAATATTTTTAAAAAGCTCCTCTTCGTCATATTTTAAATCAGAGATTAAAGTATGCTGCAATTCATTGATATATACGTTCTTTTCAGGTGCTGAGCCGACACCGTGTATATATGCAATATCTGCCCGGACCTCCCTTTCCCAATTATTGTTTGGCCCCCAAACATGTGCTATCTTCATTCTTGCTTTATTGGAAAAATAAATAGCAACCATTTTCGACATTCCCCCATATATGCCTAAAAGGCAGACTAGTAATCTTTAATAACCATATTATAATACTCAGCTAAAGTAACCCCCTCATATCCATCTTTCAAATATTCGAAAAGCTTTATCATTCTTTCATATAATTTTTCAACATCTTCTTCACTTTTGCAATACGGACTTCCCCCCGGCATAAGTTCTGATGAGTGTATCATAAATTGAAGAAAGCCGATATTTTGATGCTCAATAATTTTAACCAGCCTTACCATTTCTTCAAAAGAATTAAGCGCGGGGCGCAGCCAAAGGTTTTGCCCCTTAATAAGATGGTATAATCTGCTTTTTACGGATTTTCCGTTCAGGCTCCTCTTACGGCAGGAGGTCAACGGTATCTCCAGGAGATGCTTGTTTAACCTTCTGATTCGATTTTTTTCGCCTTTGTAATTATTGCCGTTGGGTACGCTTCTTCCAATATTCCCTTTATATGTAATCCCCGGAGAAATCGAGCAATCAACCAGAAAACCTAAGTCTTCCAACACTTGAAACAATATCCCGTTTGTTGACCATCTGCCGGATCTGTATGAAACAGGTACAATTCCAAACCTTTCGATTATATAACTTTTTAGAAAAAGATGCTTTTCACGTATGACACATTCCGGGTATTCCGTAATATAAGGACATCCATCATAAATAAGCGGTATTTCATACTCAGGCGGAGAATTCCAAGCATGCAAATGCATACCGATTTCACATTTACCCTCATTTGACTTTCTTGTTAATAAATCAACTAATAAATCAGATTGGGCCATTTCATAATTTACAAGATATACAGGTTTAAAACCATACTCCTCGCAAAGCAACTGAAATGATCCTATGTATTTTGCATTATCAGTTGTAATGGGGTCATCTCTCCTCCATTCCCATAAGTTATCTCCTTCTGTATCTACTGTTATAATAAACTTTTTCATTGCACCTACCTCTCTATTCATTTTACATCATCTCTTGACCTTATTCTTAATGCATATATACCTATTACATAGGGAAGCATAAGAGCATAGGGGTTAATAAATTGGATTGTTTGAACAAAAGCTGTCACCGCAATAAGGGGCAGCCACGATACTAATCTCCGTCTTCTTCCTTCAGACAGTATAATAGGTTTAACTATAGAAATAATGAAAAAGGTCCCAAAAATAAAACCATAGCAAACAAGAATCTGCAATACCATATTATGAATGGAAACAGTTTTTAAAATACCGGTATATTGGGTAACACCTGTCCCAAAGAAAATACATCTTGGAATCTGCAAAAAAGCACCAATCTGTTTTACGGCTAAAGTTGTGCGCGCTCCTCCTGTCATCATGGTAGAATCAGAAAATCTTCTTAAAAAACCATTGAATAAATCCGGATTCTTGCTCAAACAATTGATTCCAAGAAATATTAGCACTAAAAAAACAATTCCAAATGACAATAATTTTTTTGGCTGTCTTATTCTGCTGATTCCATAGAACAAAACTATAAGAAGGACTACCAAAATCCATGTTCTGGATAAGGATAGAAAACCGCTGATCCCAATACAAACAATCATAATGTGAAGCATTATTCTTTTTAAGCCCTTCAAGCTGTCTAATAACAACAATCCGACACTAAGTCCAACCACACTGAAATAAGCCAACTCATTTGCATTTCCTCGCAACATCATAATATCACCGCCACCGATGTTTGTTTCACCAAATCTAAACCAACCCATGGCGAATAAGCTCATCCAATTAGAAGGAGCAGTCATAATGCCGGAGATTATTACAACAGTGCAAAAGACAAATGTTCCATAAAAAAACATTTTTACACATAGCTTGATATCCTTGTCAGAGTTGTCATACAGCATAAGAAAAAAAATACTTAATATAAATAAATATTCTGCAATTTCAAATAAATCAGTTTGCGGATACCAAAAAGAGCTGATTATCTCAAGCAAAGAATACAGTAAAATCAGAATTATTACCTTCTTGGAAATACAAACCTTTTTAATAAATATAAAGAAGAGTGCAACCAACATAATATAGGTGCCCGGCAAGCCATTAAGTAAAGGCATAAGAAAACAAATCATATACAGGATCGCTTCATAACTTGCAAAGACCATAAAAACACTGCAATATACCAGATAAATATATTTATTAAGATACAATCCTCCAATATCTCTGATTGCCAGCAGCATAGATAAGCCCCCGGCAAAAAGTTTCAACTTAATTACAGTTCCTTTTTCCAACGCTATCACAGCACTTTCACTTCATTTTTTCAGCATTTCATCGTAAATATTCATATAGCCCTCTGCCATGGCTGAAGATGAATAATTTTTTGATATTTGCAAAGAAATCTTTTTCATTTTTGAAAGATCCGACCTGTCCATCCCCGCAATCTTCATCATGGCATCTGTCATTGCATTTTCATCGGAATCCCCAACTAAATATCCGTTGTTTTTCACAACATCGGCTAATCCTCCAGCCCTCGTGGCTATAATGGGCATTCCTGCCATTAAGGCCTCTAATACTGACATTGGCATTGCTTCCCTATGGGACGATTGTATGTATACATCCGCCTTCCTGTAAAATTTTTCCGGCTCACTTACCATTCCCGGAAAGTATACACAATCTGATAATCCTAACTCTTCAGCAAGACCCACCCATTCTTCATGAGCCGGCCCGTCACCTGCTAAAATAAGACTCGTATCCGGATGAGCCATATGCACTGATTTAAAGCATTTAATTATCATGCCCTGATTTTTATTTTCATTATGTGTTGCCACATTAATAAAATTAAATCCATCATGGGGCTCTGTGAAATATTTGCCGGAATCCACGCCATTATTGACAAAGCTGCAAGAAGAGTCCTTTAATCCAAAATATTCTTTGCATCTGTTTAGATTGTCTGCAGAGACCGCCACAAGCATTACATTTCCATGTTTTATTCCAAAGCGAAGCTGTTTTTCATTTTTTTTGCCAAAAGCCCTTTCCGGTATTGTATGAACTGTAACTGCCAGCGGTTTTCTATGCATCAGGCACCAGGGAAGCCCAAACGTAATTCCTCCCAAGTGGGCATGTATTATATCCGGCTTAATCTTAGAAATATTCCATAATACTCTTATCATGTCAAACAGCTTGATGCTTCCATTAATGTTCATGTAATTGACAGGACAGATTGCCTCTATTCTTTTCTCCACAGGTGTATTACGCTTAATCCCATAACACATAAGCCTGGTCTCATATCTGTCAAAATCTAAATTATTTATAAGCTCTGAAACAACATTTTGAGCCCCGCCAATTATCAGGTTATCAATCAATATCAATAATTTTTTTCTTTGCATATATAATTCCTTCAAAGTTTCTTTAGTCTTTCAAAAACTTGTTTAATAAATATCCCAACTTTATGAATTAACCACTTCATCTATATATTGCTTCCATTCCTGGTAAATAGTGTCAGGTCTAAACTCTTCCGCCCTTTTCCTGGCCTCTCTGCCGATTGATTCCTTCAATTCGCTGTCAGAAAGCAAGGCTCTAAGTGCTTCAGCCATAGCACTTGCATCATTAACCGGCACCAGAATCCCGTTCTTTTTGCTGTCAAGCAGCATTCTTGGTCCTCCGCAGGGGCAATCCGTTGAAATACTTGGTACTCCGGCAGCCATTGCCTCCATAAGAGCATTTGGCATACCTTCAAAATCAGATGACATAACAAAAATATCCGATGATTCATGCACACCTGTTGCCTTGCTTGTGTTTCCCTTTAGGCTTACTTGTTCTTGCAGACCCAGTTCGGCAATATAATTTTTTATCAGATTATTCAGCTCTCCCACTCCGTATATTTCAAGTGTTGCATCAGGAAATTCGGAACTGATTTTTTCAAATGAATCTATCATCATCTTGTAATTTTTTTGCTTGGACAATCTGCCAAGCGCAACAATCCTTCCCGGCACCGGGGCACGATTGAGATGATAAAACTCGTCCTTAACACTGTTGAATATTATTTTTGATTTTCTTTGCAGTATTTCAGGAAACCAATCCATAGCCTCCTGCGTTTGAAAAACACATCCGTCTGCCATCGGCATCAGTACAGCAGCTATAAGTCTGCCTGCTATGCCGGGATACTCCTTGACAGGGGTATTTCGAACAGAAACAATTAATTTGACCTTTAAGCCCCGGGAAGCTATAATAGCCCTAAAATTAGGCTCTTCCATGAAAGAAATCAGAAGATCCGCTTTTTCTTTTTTAATTATTTCCCTAAGCTTGCATATTCTTTGGACATTTTTCAAAATACGATTGGATTTTCTCTTAGGCACTTCTTCTAATATAAACCTTTTTACACCTTCAGAAATTTCATATTCATTATCACTTCTGTATGTGTTGACCACAAGAACCTCATGCTTATCAGCGGCAAACTTATTGGAAAGATTGGCAATTACCCTTTCGGCGCCGCCGCCGCCCAAAATGTTAATGTAAAAAAGAATTTTCACCAATTTCGCCTCCCCGTCCAAACAGCTTACAGCTTATAGGATTTCAGTATTTTTTCCTTATAGAGCCCGGTATCCATTAATTCCGAGGCCCTTTTCTTTGCCTCATGGGACATTCGCTTCCTTAACACATCATCATCAATCAGTTTGCAGCAACTCTCAACCAATTCTATGTCCAAATCAGAGAGAAAACCTGTTTTCTTATCATCAACCGCCATTCTCACGCCATCTGTCGGTGTACTTACTACCGGCACCCCAAGAGACATTGCTTCCAATACACACATAGGTGTTCCCTCATAAAGCGAAGTCAATATCATCAATTTTGAATCATGAAGAATTTTATAGGGGTTCTTATAAAAACCGAGGAAGTCAACATTGTCCATTATATTCAGCTCTGTGGCTTCTTTATGCACGTCTTTTTCCAAATCGCCGGTTCCAATAACTGCAATTTTGACATTAGGTCTTTTTTTGATTACTTGTTGGAATACTTCCAGTAATCTTGATGGATTTTTTTGTCTGGTCAGCCTTCCCAAATAAACAATGTCATAACTATATTTCTTTTCATCTGATGCCATTTTCTTATAAAGAGCGGGGATATCTATCACATTATAGAGAACTTCACTTTTATTTTTTAACAGGCTATGAAAAATATAGCCCTTATATGAGCTGTCAGAAACCCAAAATATATGCTTAGCTTTTAATCCGGCAAATAAATAGGCAATTGATTTGGCAGACAAAACTCTTGAATCAAAATTGTTGACGTGGATATGCGATATCAGAGGTATCTTCCGGCTTGCCCATGCAGCAATATAACTTGCTCTCCTGTCATGGGCATGTATGATATCCGGCCTGCATTCCTTGATTACCCGCTTCACTTCGGCTATGGATATATCTTTGACAGGGGTAAAAGGAATGCCCCTTTCCGATAAAGCCTCCCTTATCTGTCCGTCCCTGCTGCAATAAAAGGCATCAATCTTGTCCTCAACAGACAAAAGCCCCATAATCTGGCAAACAACATTTTCGGCGCCGGAGAATCTATGGCTTTGCAGCAAATGCATGACTTTCATTCGTATCTCCCTTTCTGACATAGTGCTGATTAAAAAGTATGGGCTTTTCCCACCTTTTTATACAACTACTCACAGTGTGCAAATAAGAAAATAAATATTATTATGTCAGTTCATTTTTGTAAATTTTCATCATTTCTTCTTTGACATTTTTAACATCATACTTCTTAATTGTTTCTAAATTACATAGCTTCATCTTTTCCCTTAAAGCTTTATCTGAAGCCAGTATATTGATTATCTCGGCAAATCCTTCAAAATCATCCGGTTCTCTTAAAAACCCGCCAATACCTTCTTGAATTAAGTCGACATTGCCCCTTACTTTTGACGCAATACACGGCAACCCTGCACTCATGGCCTCCATCATTGAACGGGGCAAGCCTTCCTGGAAGCTTGTAAAGAAGAAAATATCCGCAATTGATAAGAGCTCCTTAACATCCCTTCTGAACCCCAAGAAATGAATTTGATTCTCTATCCTTAGGTCTTTAGCTAAGTTTTGAAGAGATTTGAATTCAGGTCCTTTCCCGCAAATAAAAAAATGCAATTTTTTATTTGCAGCCTTAGCAATTGCTTTGATGGATGAAGGGTAGTTTTTTCTCTTAATTAAATCACCCATCGCTATTAACATAATATCATCCTCTTTTAGTTCGAACTTTGTTCTTAATTCCTCTTTATTAATACCGCTTATTTGATACAGGTCAGTGTCTACCCCTACCCCCGGAACATAATAAACTTTGCCTCCTTTGCGAAGTTTGAACTTCCTTGCAGCCTCAAAATCTTCCCCGTTCATAGTAATTATTGCATCTGTAAAACGAGCCATAAATGCCTCTGACCACTTAAACAAGGTCCTGTTGATCAATGGAGCCCCCTTATAAAAATGAAAGCCGTGGGCTGTATAAATAACTTTAGGAACACCTGCTATTTTGCCGCACACCCGCCCCAAAACTCCACCGATTGGAGTATTGCAATGTATAACATCAATTTTTTCTGATTTTAATAATCTGATTAGATTTTTGTAAGCAATGTAGTTATTTCTTATATCAGATATTCTTCTATATATATTTTGATTATAAAACTTAACATTATATCCGTTTTCACAAGAGAGCTGGTCTGTATGTGTTCTGTTAACCCCTACAAAGATTTCATACCCTAAGTACAAGGCAGCTTCTATACAGGGTATTCGCACATTCCCCAGCAGAACATTTTCTCTGCTTTCCCGCTGCTCTCTTGTTGTTTTATTGCTGTTAGATATAAATACATATTTTTTACCCATATGATTTACCCCGATAATCAGCCCCTAAGGCTTTAGCTTATCAATCACCCTCTTCAAACTCTCGCAAATATATTCCACATCCTCATCCCTTAACAATGTATGAAGCGGTAAAGTAATTTCATTGGCATACTGGGCATAGGCATTTGGATAGTCCTTAATATGAAACCCTAAATTCTTATAAGCAGTTAACATGGGCAGGGGCTTGTAATGAACATTTGTCGCTATTCCTCCCTCAGCCATCTTCATAATAATCTCATTTCTCTCTTCCTCGCTTATACCGGGGATCCTCGCCAAATATAAGTGTCCTGATGATTTAAAATCATCCCCGTAATGTCTTAAGCTTTGGGCACCCAATGGATTCAACAGGGAATAATACATATTTATGATTTCTTTACGTCTCTTTAATAAATTTTTATATCTTTTAATTTGAACTAAACCAATGGCGGCCAATATATCAGTCATATTGCATTTATAGGCAGGATAAACAATATCATATTCCCAGGAACCCCTCTTTGTTTTTTCCAAGGCATCCTTAGACTGTCCGTGGAGACTGTATAACATAAATTTTTTGTACAATTCTTCATCATCCAAGCCTGAATCGTTTCTCCAAACAACAGCCCCGCCCTCTGCAGTGGTAAGGTTTTTTACCGCATGAAATGAAAATATAGTGAAGTCAGCTGCCTGTCCGCATTTAAACCCTTTTCTTTCAGCTCCGAAGGCATGGGCAGCATCAGAAATCACAATTACCCTCTTAAACAAATCTTGAATTTCATTCTTAGGCTTGAATAGCTTTCTCTTGTTCCCCACTGCCTCATATATTTTTTCGTAATTGCACATCTTTCCTGCCAAGTCAACAGGAATGACTGCCTTTGTATTTTTGGTAATTGCATCAGGTAATTTTTCATAATCCATTTCAAATGAATCAGGACCTGTATCAACCAATACAATCTTGGCTCCGACATGATCTATGACAGATGCCGAAGCTGTGTAGGTATAGGCTGATGTTATAACTTCATCCCCGGGTCCTATTCCCAAAATGCGAAGGGTAAGTTCCATTCCGGCTGTTGCAGAATTTAAACAAGCAGCCTTATTCACACCTGCATATTCAGCTATACCTCTTTCAAACTCCTTTGTTCTTAGCCCCGTAGTAATCCAGCCTGATTTCATTGCTTTTACAACTTCTTCAATCTCCTTATCACTTATATCCGGCGGAGAGAATGGAATTTTTTTTAATTTAAGACTGTCCACATATACCCCCTCTTAAAGAAATCAGCATTCCTCTCTTTACTCTGTTTTCTTGTTATAACATTATATTTAAAAGCTTGATTAATATTCCAAAGAAATACGCAAAAAAAACGCCATACAATATGGCATTTTTCTTAAGCACTATGTTTATTCCTTCAAACTTTCTATGTCCAATAAATTATAATCAAATAAGATTTTTTCTTCTTTTCCGATTACTATGCAAGGCAATCCAACCCTTCCTGCTTCTTTTATTTCTATAAATTCGGGAGCATGATCTCTTAATTTCAAAAATTTCTTTAAATTAAGCATATTTTCTGTTATATCAAGATATAAATACTCCACCCCTTTTTCCGAAAGAAACTCTTTCGCCGGTGCACAATCCGGTCAATGCCTGCTTCCATAAACTATTATCTTTTTCATGTCATTCTCCTATTATATAAATTTTATTTATTCTGATGAAAATCTTCATCGTAAATTTTAGAAACCATTACACTTTAATTCTTTTTAGAATTTTAACAAATTGGTTTTATTTATTAAAGTTGAATGAGCCCATTTCTAATATAAAATTTCAACATTTGGACCCAATTTATAGATTACATTTTTTCGTTCAACAATTATGGTTGCCTTTTTATTAAGTTCCTCATCCTCCCTGATGGATATCAACAATTCTCTGTTGGGGTTGATTGCAACCGGATTGCCAATTATTTTAAGCATTGAAAAATCCCCTGTTGTATCACCGTAAGCGTAACTGTTTTCCAAGTCAACATCATGTTCTTCAATCAGATTGTCAAGTTCCCTTTGTTTGCTTTCAGAATCCCACATTTTCACTATTTCACCTGTGAACTTATTTTGAGTGTCAACTTTATAAATGCTGCCCCTGTAGTCTGTGGCTTGATACTTTTCGGCCATTCTTGATACTAAAAAGTCAGGGCTGCCGGAAATAAAGAAGATTTTATGATTTTGTTTTTTGTGAAATTCAATTTGCTTCCTTGAATATTTATAGACCATGTCTCCATTTGACTTTATAACATGATCTGCAATATATTCAATATATGATTTATCCACGCCCTTAAGCTCTTCCCGGTAAACACCCGCCAAAATTTCTAAATATTCCTCAAAATCACCATATCTTTTTTCCCACTCCAAATATGCCTTTTTCACCTTGGTGTACCAAATTTCCGGATCTATTACTTCAAAAGATATAAGCTTCTGAAAATGTTCAATCATCAGGGAATTTCTGAATATGGTACCATCTATATCAAAAAATGCAGCAATTTCCTTCATAGTATCTCCTAACCTTTTCTTATATTGTACCATTTATTATGAAAAAGTATATAAATAATTACAGGTTTTAAAAAACTCTTCATATTTTAAAGCTTTCTATATCTTATTACATGATGACTTGTTTCGACAATTTCCGCGGAAATATTCTTATCTTCATTATTTTCAAGAGATCAACAGTCTTATGTTTTTGACAAGAGATCAACAGTCTTATGTTTTTGTTGCAAATATCCAAGAAAACTCTTATACTGTGTGTTAGAGTTCATGGGACAAGAAGGAGATTATCATGCAGTCACATATAGGAGAAATAGCAGCACTTATAACAGCAGTATGCTGGGCACTAAACGGAATAGCTTTTGAATCAGCCGGCAAAAAAATAGGTTCCTTATCATTAAGTTATATAAGGTTATTTATCGCCTTTTTATTGCTTTGCATATCTGCATTTTTCATGAGAGGAATTGCACTTCCTGTAGATGCCCATTTAAATAATTGGGTTTGGCTCTTCATATCGGGAATCATAGGCTTTATATTGGGAGACGTATTTTTATTTCAAGCCTATATAGAATTAGGCTCCAGAATATCTTTATTGATAATGTCCGCCGCCCCTCCCCTTACAGCCCTCATAGGTTTTATATTTTTAGATGAAAGAATATCTGCCTTGGGACTTTTGGGCATATTTATCACTATGACAGGAATCGCCCTTGTAATTCTGAGTAAAAATCCCGATGAAAATAAAGTGAAGTTTAACAGACCCGTAAAAGGTATCATTTACGCAAGCATAGGGGCCTTAGGTCAGGCTCTTGGGCTAATATTCAGCAAGATAGGAATAGGTGATTATAACCCTTTGGCAGCAACACAAATAAGAATTATAGCTGCGGCAGCCCTAATGACCCTTATGATTACAAAAAACAAAAAATGGCCTGAAATAATCGAAGCATTGAAAAATAAAAGTGCCATGCCTGCCTTAATTGCCGGCTCCATATTCGGACCCTTTATCGGTGTTACTTTTTCTCTTTTGGCTGTTAAGTATGCTGCAGTGGGCATTGTTTCTTCCATTACATCAATATCACCCATAGTGATTATACCTGCATCCATACTCATTTTTAAAGAAAAAGTAACCCCAAAAGAAGTTTTTGGGGCTGCCATATCAATAGCCGGAGTTGTATTATTATTTTTGTAAGAAATATCTTTTTATATTTTTGTCGTAATGAAAATGGGAAGTCCCATATGACCTATTTGGTCTAACAATTCTTCAATTTCGTCCATATGGTCATCTTCATCCTTTAAAATTTCCTGCAGAAGTTGACGGGTTGCATAGTCATTGACATCACCTGCTAATTTAATGGCATCGTTATATGCCTTAATAGCTTCAAGTTCTGCCTTTCTGTCGTTTTCAAGCTGTTTGGGAATTTCATCACCTATATGAATAGCTCTGAGTTCAGTTACAATCGGCGTGCTTTCAAGGTAAAGTATTCTTCCAATCAGCTTTTCAGCATGCTTCATTTCATCGATTGCTCTTTTTTCAAAATGTTCATGGAGCTTTTCATAACCCCAGTCTTCACACATTTCAGCATGGACAATGTATTGATTTATGGCAGTAAGCTCGTCCGCCAATAAAGAATTAAGTGTTTCAATTAATTTTAAATCACCTTTCATTTAAATACCTCCTATGTAGTTGAATTAAAATATTTGTGTATATTAATTTATGCATTACCATTTTACCATTTTTAAGAATCACATGCAACATGCATTTAAATTTTTCGGTGTGAGCCCTGCTCTTGACCACAAAAATTACCTTATTAGAGAAAAAAGCACCCTATGGGTGCAAATTAAATTTCCGATTATTACGAAACTTTCTGCTTTAAAATTGCAATATCATAGCTATTCTGTGCTGTTGCAATTTTTATTTCATGTATTTCTTTCATCAATCTTTTTTCAGATTCATATACAATCATTTGAATATGCTCTGAAATAAGTATGTTATTGTCAATAAGCATTTCCTTGAATTCTATTCTTATGTCATCGAATTTATTATCAATTGTGTTAAATCTTTTGTCAACTTCTTCGAATTTGTTATTTTCTTTATCTATTTTTAAGCTTTGTATGATAAAAATAAAGAAATATATGTGTTAAAAAATGTTTAAGGAGTATCTTATGAAGAGTAAAAAAGTAAAATCAGCCTTAATTATTGCAGCAATATTAATTATTGTCATTATCGGGGTGATATCATTCTTAAAAAAAGCACCTGCCGCCGATACGGGTATAGCTTCGGCCATGGAAACCGAGTATGTTGTTTCTGCAGGAAACATTTCAATTTCAGTTTCTGACAGCGGCAGCGTAATACCCACCGACAAAAGAACAGTCAAGTCAGAAATCAACGGAACCGTTGACGCTATTTATGTTGCTGAGGGTGATACGATTGAAAAAGATCAAGTTTTGATTGCGCTTAAATCAAATACTGCAAATGACAGCCGAACAGAAATCAGGGATATTGAGCTAAATATAGAAAAAGCTAAGAAA
This sequence comes from uncultured Clostridia bacterium, assembly GCA_964617605.1. Lineage (GTDB taxonomy): Bacteria > Bacillota > Clostridia > Tissierellales > Sedimentibacteraceae > Sedimentibacter. The sequence continues at coordinate 20,225 of CAZTXR010000003.1, forward strand.
GAATTAAATAATTTGTACGAAAATAATGGAAACTTAGTTATTTTGGCTCCTTCATCAGGTGTGCTGTCAGGCCTAAGCATCAAGGCAGGAGAGCAAATAAGCGCAAACTATGCCCTTGCTTCCATAAAAGATACTGATAATTCATATATTCAGGTATATTTTACAAAGGAACAATTCGATAATATATCAGTCTCTGACCCGGCATCAATATTTATGACAAAGTATTTTACGACCCAAACAGGAACAGTCTACGAAAAGGACAGCACCCCTATTCAGAAAGGCGGCGGCATATTCGGATACTTGGTAACCATTAAAATGAAAAACCCCGGAGGCTATTCCACAGGAGATCTGGCGCAAATTACTGTAACAAATTCTCAAGGCACATATGAGGGAATGGAAAACGGTCAAATAGCAAGTGTAAAAGAAGAGAAACTTAATTCAAAAATAAGCGGAAAAGTAAAATCTGTATCTGCAGAAAACGGGAAGTATGTAGACGAAGGAGATATTATCGCAACCCTGGAAGGCGAGGATATAAGCCTGCAGATAGCCGAAAAACAGAACTCCATACAAAAATATCAAGCCCAGATAAAGGACCTGGCTGAAGGAGATACCCTATATTCCCCCATGAAAGGAACTGTGCTTAAGATAAATGTATCGGAGGAAGAAGTTGTTGACAGAACAACAGCCTTGATGACCCTTGCAGACTTGGAAAGCATGGAAGTAAAAATATCCGTTGATGAATTGGACATAAATAAAATTAGGCAGGGGCAAAAAGCTAACATATCCTGCGATGTATATCCAAACGAAAAGTTTACGGGAAGTGTAAGCAATATATCAATGGAGGGCAACAGCCAAAATGGTGTAACGACATATGACATCACCGTTAAATTGGATGACAGAAAATCACTTATGTCAGGGATGAACGTAAATGTGGAAATATTGGCGGAAAGCAGAGAAAATGTATTGACCCTGCCAATTGGCGCCATCCGCAAAATTCAGGGAGAATATGTGGTTTCTGTAAAAAAACCGTCCGGTATTAGCGATGTCAAGGTTGAATTAGGATTGGCTACAAAGGATAAGGTTGAAATTACCTCAGGCCTTTCAGAAGGAGATATAGTTGTGTACACTGTAATCAAATCCGAAAATCAATTCAGGGATAATAACAGGGTGGTAATGCCCGGCGTAACAGGAGGTCCCATGGCTAATCCGTCTGGAGGCAATATGAGTTCCGGAGGCGGAAGAAGATGATTGATTTAAGGGATATTACAAAGACATATGATATGGGCTCTGTAAAAGTGCAGGTTTTAAACGGAATCAGCCTGCATGTTGACGAAGGCGAATTTCTTTCCGTAATAGGTCCTTCGGGCTCAGGGAAATCAACTTTGATGAATATAATAGGATGCCTTGATGTCCCTAGTACAGGGGAATATTACCTTGACGGAAAAGAAATAAGCACCTACAAGGAAAAGCAGCTTTCAAAAATAAGAAATCAAAAAATAGGCTTTATATTTCAAAAATTTAATCTCCTTCCTAAGCTGACTGCCCTGGAAAATGTGGAACTACCCCTCATATACAGAGGAATGAGCCATAAGGAAAGAAAAATGAAGAGTATTGAAGCCCTTGAAAAGGTTGGACTTGGGGACAGAATGAGCCATAATCCCACCGAGCTTTCAGGAGGTCAGCAGCAGCGTGTTGCCATAGCCAGAGCACTTGCCGGAGACCCTCCTGTGCTTCTTGCAGATGAACCTACGGGAAACCTTGACTCAAAGTCGGGATACGACATAATGAATTTAATCAGGCAGCTAAGCTCAGAAGGCAGAACCATAATCCTTATTACTCATGACAATGAGATTGCAAGTGCAGCACACCGAACTATCACCATCAAGGACGGCTTGCTCGATATAAATACCGGCAGGAAGGAAGGTCAGCTATGAATGTAAAAAGTGTTACAAAGATGGCCTTTCAATCAATTTTATCCAATAAAATGAGAACCTTTCTCACCATGCTCGGAATAATAATAGGGGTTTTCGCAGTCGTAGTCCTCATATCCATAGGTCAGGGAGCCACATCAGGAGTAACTGACAGCATATCGAGCATGGGTTCAAACATGATAAGCATAAATATTTTTGGCAGAAGGAAATCCATAAGCATTAAAAATATAAGTGATTTTGAAAATCTTGAAGGGGTTAAAAGCGTTACACCGGTTTATACGACCAATGCAACCGTTAAATATGATTTGAACACTTCCAGTGTACGAGTAAACGGCGGAAATGAGAATTATATGAGCATAAACAATTATGAAACCGGCTCCGGAAGACCTATCAGTCCTGTCGACCTTGACTTTAGAAATAAGGTTGCTATCATAGGTCTGACAGTTGCCGATGATTTATTTGGCAAGGACAGTCCTCTTGATAAGGATATATATATAAACGGCGAGAAATATACGGTTATTGGGGTCCTGAAAGACAAGGGAAGCTCCATAAGCGGGGACAGCAATGCAATAGTGATAGTGCCCGTAACTACACTTATGAGACAGAACAAGACAAATACCATAAACAGTATAACTGTTCAGGCAAATTCCGCCGAGGAGTCTGTAACAGCTAAAAAGAGTATTGAAAACTACCTTTTTGATTACTTCGATGATGAAGATTCCTACAGTGTTTTCAGTCAGGACGAAATGCTTGATATGCTAAACGAAGTTACAGGCATGCTTACTGCAATGTTGGGGGGAATTGCGGGAATATCACTTTTGGTAGGCGGCATAGGCATAATGAATATAATGCTTGTAACGGTAACGGAGAGAACCAGAGAAATAGGAATAAGAAAGGCAATAGGAGCCGGAAGATCCAACATATTGATTCAATTTCTTATTGAATCCTCTGTAATGAGCGGCCTCGGCGGGGTTATAGGCGCGGCTCTCGGCATTGCGGCATCCTATCTGATCAGCAATATGATGAAAATAACCTACAAAATAAATTTGCCTGTAATAATAGGAGCCTTTGTATTTTCACTTGCAGTCGGCGTATTCTTCGGCCTTTACCCCGCAAACAAGGCATCGAAGCTTAAGCCCGTGGATGCTCTCAGTTATGAATAACAATCATCCGCCGGCTAGAAAAAAGACCGTTATCATTACGGTCTTTTTTGTGCTGTTCCTAGATACAATCAATCTGTGCTTACTCTTACCAGCCCATCCTCCAATATTTCCACAAGCATATCATCCTTCACATAAGTTAAGAATTCATCCCCTAAACTATCCACGGTAGGTAATTTGTTTTCTGTCCATATATCTGACAGGATGGCTCCTGCTGCCGCCAATGAATCAATAGGTTTTGAAAATAACAAGCAGGAGGGTGACACCCCCATGGCACTGGCACAGTATAAAACCATTCCCCCTGTTGTAGACCCTATTGTTTGCGGCAGGCACAAAGCCTTTCCCGCCATTTTCTTTTTAAAAATATCCTTGTTGTTTTGGTCAGAACAAGTTGCCTCTTTATCGCCAAACATTAAACTTTTCTGAAAACTTGCCAAGGTATTGAACCCTTCCCTGCTGACCAAGGCCTTTGTTTTTATGGTCCCCGGAACTACCACTCTGCCTTTAAACTCTTTCATTTAATTCCCCTCCTTGCTGATAGTATCAATTATCTCTCGGTCAGTATAATATCTGCAGCTGGTATAGGTTCTTAATTTGTTGGAATTGGTTATCACCGGCATTTTGCCGCAAAGAGGGTTATTCATGTACATGAGAGGACAAATGTACGAGGTCTTTATTCCCATATCTTTTAAAATCATAGCTTCCGGCAATTTTTCAAATTCTTTCAAAACACTTGGCGATGTTGTCATAACAGTTGGAATTGCAACGCTCCTGCGACCATTCTTATCCAAAGCTTCCTTTATGCTGCGAGTCCACTTAACAATTTGATCCAAGGACAAGTGAGGACAACCGATAAAACATAATTTGGCCTTTGAATTTTCATCCTTCCACATGACCGGATAGCTTTCCTTTACCCTCTTTAGCTCCTCATCATCTATAATATATATTTGATGATTTTCTTTTATCAATTCATGACCCAATTCTTTAGCTTCAGGAGTAAGCCCCTCCACATGGTATAGGCCTACAGCTCCGTTGCTGGCTGTGGCTGCCCCCATATCCTTTAAATAATCCTTTGCTTCCCGGCCCAGTTCATTGTTGAAATACTGTCCTAAATTCTTAATATAAGGAACCTTGTCCATAACCTTCATGCCTATGGCACTTCCCAAAACCTGTGCCTCCGGCAATTTTGAAGTTTTTAGCTCCACTATCCAATCGGCTTTTCTTCCCTCATCCGTAAGAAGGCCGAAATAGGGAACCTTTCCTAAAATACTGCCAAACATTTCAATTATGCCTGAGTTCCTGTTACACCTGGCACCAAGCACAGAGTTGGCATATACAACTGCCGAGCTTTCAGCCCAGCTCAGTATATTTCCCATTTGAGGAATATTACCAACCTCATCCATATAACAAGTGCACGTAAAACCGTCCTCTGACAATAAACCCATTTTGTTTAATTGATTTTCATAATCGCTTTGTTTGCCATACATAATTTTAAAGAGTATTCTTTGCATAAAATTTGCAGGAACATTCTCAAAATCCAAGGGTCTGGGGTCAACGGTAAATTTTTCTTTGGATACAAGACCAGCTTCCAGCAATTCATCCATAAGCTTGTATACAGGCTTCATCATGGATAAGCCGAAACTTGTCACCAAATGTCCGTAATTTCCGCTTACAGGCTCTAAATGCGAAGCACCGAATGTGTCTCCGTACATGACCATTGTTTTCATAACCTTGCTTAAGGCTTCCCCGGATTTACCATTAAGTATATCTGTTTCTTCCGGATTCAGTTTCATCTTATAATTCATACCTCCTCCTTATATGCTTGTGGCAAGCGCATATGCCGCCCTCGTTGCTTCCAATACCTTTCCGCCCTTCAAGCTGTCCCCTATATTATATATTTCAGGCGCCAACCTGTCCCTTTGGGCTTCATAGAACATTTTATTCCGCGGTCTGTTCCCTATTGCCATAACAAACAAATCCGCTTCTATTAATTTTTCAACTTCCTCTTTCTCCAACTTAGGCTCCAAAGGATTTTTAATATTTTCAGGCAAAATCGGATGCCATACCAAGTAAGGATCCGGCACGGATTTAGAAACATTTTGAATTACTTTCACGCCCTTATCCTCAAAGCCCACAACCTTGGTCAAATTCAACAACTTTACCCCCTCTTTTTCAAGGTAGTAAATCAAATGTCCCCTGTTGGCTGTGCAGACGCCGTTCATAAAATATTTTTCCATTTCAAGAACCGATACATCCAAACCATGTTCATATTTGAGCCAGTAGGCAGTTTCGCATCCTACGACCCCTCCCCCTATTACAACCGCCGACTTGGCATCCTTGATCAAGTCCGGGTTTTGCAAAATTTCTGTTGCTTCAACCACGTTAGCCTTTTCAATATTTTCAAACGGAGGTATTATTTCATTTCCTCCAAGAGCAAATATAATCGTATCAAAGCCTTCTTCTTTCAGCCATTCCGGCGTAACTTCGGTATCAGGCATATATTTGAAATTATCCTGTTTTTCCGCCTTTGCAACCTGGTCCTTCAAATATATTCTGTAATTTTCCAAATCATATTTCATTTTAGGAGTACCGCCCGGGATAAGTTTACCCCCTATATTCTTTGACCTCTCTATCAGGCTGACCTTATGCCCCCTTTTAGCCAAGGTTAGGGCAGCAGTAACACCGGCAGGACCGGCACCTATGACCCCGATATTTTTACTTTTCTTTGCAGCAGGGGGATTAAGAGGCATCTGGTATTCAAAACTTGTCCTCGGATTAACGGCACATTGGGGGTGCCCACCCTCAACAAACTCATTGATGCAGCCTTCCTGACAACCTATGCAGGGTCTTATGTCATCAATTTCACCCTTGTATACCTTTGTCGGCCAGTAGGGATCTGCAAGAAGGGGTCTGCCAAGCATAATCATATCGCACTCTCCCTCTCTCAGTGCCTTTTCAGCCAAATCAGGGTATCCTAATTTTCCTACGGCAACAATGGGAACCTTCTTGCCGGCATTTGACAATATATTTTCATCACTGAAATGTTTTTTAACTAATTCGGAAACCTTTAAGAAACATCCCGGAGGCATTCCTGCCGGCGGGTGAGGCAACCACCAGTTGTCATAGCAGCCTAAGTCCACGTCAAATATATCAACGCCCTCTTTAACCAAATTCTTCATATATTCCAAGGTCATGTCAATAGTTCTGCCATTTTTGAATTTTCTTAATGATTTATTATCCATCTTGTCCTTGTAAGTTTCATTTAAAGCCAATGATAAATCAATTCTGTACATTATGGGATAGTTGGGACCCACACGTTCTCTGATTTCCTTTATTAAATCAAGCCCAAAACTTTGCCAATCAGCATACCTTCCGCTCTTTCTCCTGTTAAATGCCGGATTTGTAAGTTGCTCCAACAAATAACCTTCATGCCCGTGAAGATAAACACCGTCGATATTTGCAGCCTTTGCATCTGCCGCAGCCTGACCGGCATTTTTAATAATTTTCTTAAGCCCGCCATTGCTCAGAGGTGCGCATGGTATCTGTGGTATATAAAAATTCGGATTCCAGGAAGCTGATTTGGGAAGTTTTTTCAGGGTAAGGAGACATTGTGGATTTCCTACCCTCCCAAGGCCCGGCGTAAGCTGTATAAATATTTTTGAGCCATAATTATGTACCCCTGCCGCCAAATCTCTCCAGCCTGCAAATACAGATCTTGAACGGTCTATTCTGGGAAAATAACTTAAGCCTCCCGGTTCAACCACGCTGGGGTCAACCCCTTGACTTATAGGTATAAGCCCTGTTGTTATAAGCCCCACTCCCCCCTTTGCCCTTTCGACAAAATACTGAATCATTTGGTCCTTGGGTCTTCCAGTTTCATCACTCATGGAAATGTTGCCCATGGGTGCCATTACAAGCCTGTTTTTAATGGTTATCCTGTTTATGTCGATGGGCTCGAATATGGATGTATAGGGGTAGAGTTCTTTTGTCATTTTGCCTTGGTTTAATTTCGAATCATCCTTAAACCAATCGCCATAGCCGTCAATTAATTCTTGAACCAACTTGTCCGTTTTCATAACTACCTCCACAATAAATTATAGTGCATGTTAATATTATAACATATAATTGCATGCTTAGCAAAATAATTCCACAAATTCATATTCATACCAAAGCATGAATTACTGTACATTCATAAAAATTACACCGGTATCAAATTGTGTCTTTCCGAGCGCAGTGAAGAGTCGTGTCATTCTGAGGCAGTGAAGAATCTCATCTTTTTAAAACATATATATCTGAATATTCTCATTTGATTCTGCCACATCTTTGAAAACTTCCATCAAGTCCCTTCCGTAATCTCCAAGATTATCATAAAGTTTTTCTTCGTGCAGCAAAAAAATTGACGTCAATCTTCTTTTACTGCTTAATAAATCCCATAAGGCATCTAAATTTCCCCCGTAAAACTCAGGGAACCTGAAGGCCTCCCTGATATATTCATGAGCTTCCCTTATTGAAAGCATTTTATTGCAATCTAAAAATATTTCTTCCATATCAATCTCCTAATATAATTGCGTAAAGCTCTTGTAGTGGTCATCAGTATAAAATACCAGCCCGTCGTTGGAATATACTATTCTTTCCGCACCCCGATAGCCTCCCTCATAGTTGACATCACATTCGTAATAAACCCTGCCATCCTTTTTGGGCAAGAGTCCTTCCCTGTTTCCGAATTTGTCTCCACCTATACTCATTTCATCCGTAACTTCCCAAAGATTCCCCTTATCGCTGTCCCATCCCAAGTCCATGGCTTCCTTCTTGCTTACAAAATTAATCGGCAATTTATTATATATATGTATATATTCCGCTACCAGGCGGGGCTCCCTATAGACACCAAACTCATCTATCTTGTCACTGTCCGGAACATCATTCATATTTTCTATATTTTCAATATTTTCAATATTTTCTGCGTCTTGCCTTTTTTCTTCTGCCCCTATATCCTTCTTGCCTGTCATGCATCCCGTAAAAAGTATAAGGATTGCAAGAATAAATGCCGGTAGCCTATATTTCATTTTCATATTTTTAATCTCCCCTTGTATCTGTAAAATGTTCTTTATGATTTTTGTCGGTGCCGAAAATCCTATAAGAATTAAATCAGTCACCTGATTTTCATTATATTGGAAATGCCTGCAAATTGCAATGCGTCATATCCTAAAAAAATTTTGTCATAAATGTTTAAACGAAACAATATATGGTATATAAATAGCAATTAAAATTAATTAAAGGAGGAATAAAGATGGCATTCTTAAATAAATTAGGAAAGGCAATAGGCGACGCTGCAGGGACAGCAACGGAAAAAGCTAAAGACTTTGCTGAAACAACAAAGCTTAACAACGCTGTTTCAAGCGAAGAAAAACAAATCAACCAATATTTTATAGAAATCGGAAAATTTATTTTTGAACAGGAAAAAGATAATCCGGAGAGCCAGGTTGCGGAAACTTGTGGGAAAATCATTGATTCCTTGCATAAGATAGAGGAATTAAAGAAAAAAATAACTGAAATAAAGTTAGACAATAATTAAGGAATTTTGGGGACAGACCCCAAAATTCCTTTATCTCCTAAGAACACATTTTCCATACAGTTAATTTGTATCAATAATAATTGAATCCTTTGTGCTTTCCCAACTTATATTAAAATTCATATGTTCAGCTATATCTCTCAGTTTAAAATAATTATCATTATTTATATTGTAGACAGTAATATCAACTTTATTTCCGTCTAAATAAATATCCGGCTTAGATAAATATGCGCTTTTAAGGCTTTTATCCATTAAAGATTTATCCTCCGCCACCATAGATGTACATTCTTTTTCAGTGACGATATTAATTGCATTTCTGTCATTTAGGCACTCAATATCAAATTTTCTGTCGCTGTCTTTAAGAGTTGCAGCAAATTCATATATATTTAAATAATTGCTGTTTTCTATATTGTAAGCATTCAATTCAACATCCTTGTCATTTATGCATACAGACAGCAATTCCGGCCTTGCGGTCTTTTCAACTGACTTTTCTTCCACAAAGGCTAAACCATTATTTATTTTTCGCCCGCTTACAGAAATATTGGATGAAGGATAATAAAGGGCTACAGAGCCTCCCCCGTCAAGACACATGGCATTTACCAGACCCATTTGCCTGCATGTTTCAGCTGCATCAGCCACAGTTGCTCCCATATTGCCAATAACTATACTTCCGTCCTCTTTGGCACCGATGAAAGACCTTCCCGCACTGTTAGTATTTATCTTTGCTTCCGTAAATCCTTCAGCGCAGCCGTCTGCGGTTACAAGACCATTAATAATCAAGCTTGGTCCTGCCCCTAAGCCACACACAATATTTTCCCAATCTTCAGGATTTGTAAATGTAGTTTTTATTTTAACCTTGTAATATACCTCGTCCCCCACCTTGTACCTTTCATCAACAAGATAGGCCATTGAAGAGTTGTATACTATTGCAAATCCATCCTCCGGCACATTAAAATCCGATGTTGAAATTTTATCTACGCGTCCGCCGGAAACAATTACTGCCTTTGCCCCCGCATTTACCCCCACAGCCACTCCATATTCGGGAGTAAAAATCGTTATGGCTTCTGCTTCAATGCTTGGATGATTAATTCTCCAAGGTATTGCCCTGTATACCCCATTAATATATCCTTCAAATTCAAAGGAAAGTCTGTCCACTAAGAATTTACCGTCCTCCGTAATTCCAAATACAGAGCCCCCGTTGCTTATGTGTAAAATCTTTTTGTCCTTAATTATTGTGCCCCATGACACCGGTGTTCCCCCGTAAGCTTCAAAATATGTTCCGTTGATGGCAGCAAATGCTCCTTCATTCCTTGCCATCACTTCAAGGGATTCAACGGAGTTCAACTGATTATTGGCATTGAGAATCACCGGTTTGACGTTTTTATTGTCCATATTTACACTTATGTAGTTGACCTTTCTTCCGTTGATGCTTTCATTTTTATATGAGCTTGACCCATATGCTATATTAGTGCTGCATAATACCGCCAATATCAATAAGCAAAACGTTTTATTTATCTTTTTCATACTAGCCCCCAATAATTTATTCAGCTTGTTTAAGCTGTAAAAAAAATAAAAAAAATTGCCAACTCAACATCAGCAATTATAAACGTGCAACTGGCTGCCATTTTATAGGCCCTATAGCTTTGCGTCACAGACTTTCGTCTGCTTTGCCAAATATGAATTTATATAGGAATTATATCCCAATTAGCGAAATTTGTCAATAGCTGTTTTTTTAACCATAATTTAACCCTGTCAGGGTCTTTCAGCATTTTACCTCTTAAGCAAATATTCCTTCAAGGCCTTAAGGGCTTCTTTGTGGCGCGATGATTTCAATCCGGGAAAGGCTTCAAACAAACGCTTGTGACCAAATAAATTTACGCTTGCATCTGATTCTATAATATTTTTTATTTTATCAATTCTTTCCTCCAAAGCTTCCTTCCTCTGGAGCACCTTCTCTTCAACGGCTTCCTTCCTTTGGACTACCTTCTCCTCAACAGCTTCCTTCTTCAAGAGCATTTTTTCTTCAATCTCCTCCTTCATGTCAGCCAATTTTATTGCCCCGTTAGCCAAGTTTTCCCCAATTTCATCAGAAGATTTCCGTATTGCGGAAGACAATTCCTCAATATGCTCAAGGTTCTTATTAAGCTTAAAGATTATATTGACAGTAGCAATCAAATCAATTGATAATACAATCGACAAAATCATTAAGGCAATTATTGCCAGTGTTTCCGGAATCAAACCGGCAAATTCTGCAACCAAAGGGTGTATGCTGTCAACAACCAAGACACAAGCCAGGCCCCACATCAAGGAAAAAAGAGCGCAAATATAACCGCCTATATTAAAAGGCCTGTCCGAATAATCCCACCACCTGTGATGGAAGGCTTTTTCAAGCACAAATCCCGTAATAAATTCAAGTAAGCTTGTTATAAAAACAGAGCCTATGAACAATATAAACAAGTTGTCCTTAACAGGGTTTAGCATGTGCACAACCGCAATAACCCCAAAACCGTAAATAGGACATAAGGGGCCGTTTAGAAATCCCCTGTTTACAAACTTCCCCGTAATAAGTGCAGCATAAACAACTTCCGTGCACCATCCTAAAAAGGCATAAATAAAAAAATACAAGCCTAATTCTATAACCATTCTTCCACCTCTGAAATATGTCTGAAAATTTTTAATATATGTATAGCAAAATATAAAACTTTATGCTATCATATAGACAATTGGACGGTTAGCTCAGCTGGTCAGAGCGCCACGTTGACATCGTGGAGGTCGTTGGTTCGAGCCCAATATCGTCCATT
>CAZTXR010000004.1:0-25874 GCA_964617605.1 uncultured Clostridia bacterium
TTTGCTTATACTTGTTTATTAGCAAACTGCCAAAATTTGAACTTATAATTTGTTCTTTTTTATAACCTGCAGTATTTATGTTTGCAATATTGTTGCTTGATGCATCAACCTTTCTCTGTTGAGTAATCATACCTGATGCCAATGTGTAAAATCCTCTTGACATATTATCACCTCATATTTATATAATTTCTAATACTTTTTTCTAATTTTTGCAGTGCTGATGTATGTATTTGAGATACTCTTGAATTGCTTATATCTAATATTTGCGCAATATCCTTAAGCTTTAGCTCTTCTTTATAGTATAAAGAAATTATAAGTTTTTCCTTTTCATTAAGTTTATTTACATTGTCGACCAATACCTTGTATAATTCCTTTGATTCAATTTCATTTTCAGGCTGTTCATTCCCCACACTTATTCCATTTTCAACTAAATTAGCTTCTTCTATTAATTCCTCAAAGGATAGCATGCTTGTACCATAGGCATTTGAAATAATCCTGTTGTAATCACTTATATCCATTTTAAGATATTCTGCAATTTCATTGTCGCTAGGAGCCCTGTCTAATTTGTTGGACAATAAATCTTCTGCATCTTTTATAATTTTATAATCACTTTTAACCTTCCTTGGTGTCCAGTCCTGTTTTCTTACATAATCAATTATTGAACCTTTAATCCGTATGGAAGCATATGTTTCAAATTTAGTATTTTTAGATAAATCAAACTTTTCAATTGCATCTATAAGAGCTATTATGCCCTCATTGACAATATCATCAAGATCTCCGTATTGCTGATATATACCTCTCATTTTTAAAGCAATTATTTTAACTAAATGGCTGTATTTTTCTATTATCTGGTTTCTGATATCAATATCTTTTGTTGCATAATACTGCTCCCAAAGGTGGTTTTGGTATTCTTCAATTGCTGCATGTGGGTTTTTCGCTAATATCATATGTATCACTCTTTCATTTATATTGCTACATTGCCTAGGGCTTGTATTTGTACAGAATTATCGATTTCATTAAATGATAATACCACTGACTTAGGATAAAATTGATCTAAAAGTTTTCTGAAATATCCCCTGACAAATGGAGAAGTAAGTATTATGGGAATATTTATTTCACCCTTCAACCTGTTAATTTGTTCAATTAATTGAGTAACCAATTTTTGCATTAAATCAGGATCAATAGATAAATATGAGCCTTTTTCATTTTTACCTATTGAATTAATTATTAATTTTTCTACATCTGTGCTTAATGTAATTACTCTGATTTGTCCGCCTTCTGACCATTTGTGGGTTATTGTTCTTTTTAAGGCCTGACGTACATATTCGGTAAGCATTTCTGTATCCTTGACTGATGCTCCGTAGTCACTGATTGTTTCTAAAATTGTTTCCATATCCTTTATCGGTATGCCTTCTTTAAGCAAATTGCCTAATATCTTTTGAAGGTTGCCGGGTGAAACAACAGAAGGAACAACTTCATCCACCAACAACTCATTATCCTTCTTCATATTGTCCAAAAGCTGCTTTAAATCCTGCCTTGACAGCAATTCATGGGCATGTGCTTTTACAACCTCTGACAAATGTGTTATTAATACTGACAGTGGGTCTATTACGGTATATCCGTAAATTTCCGCTAATTCCCTCTTATCTTTTTTAATCCACCTGCTTGGAATGCCGTATGCAGGTTCGATTGTTTCAATTCCTTCTACTTCTCCTGTTAAGTTTCCCGGATCAAGGGCTAAGTAATATTCAACTAATATTTCTCCCTTGGCTACTTCTTCACCCTTAACCTTAATAACATACTCATTAGGGTTAAGGTATCCATTGTCTCTTAACCTGACTGACGGCACCACCATTCCCATCTCCTGAGCAAATTGACGTCTGAACATTACAACCCTGTCAATAAAGTTTCCTCCGCTGACATCTACCAGGGGAATCAAGCTGTAGCCTACCTCCATTGCAATGGGATCTATTTGAATCAATTCATAAATATTATCGATATTTCTGAAATACTCTTCTTCTGATACGGGCTCATTCTTTGAAATTTCATCTGTTTCATTTCCTGAAACAACATCAGCATTTGCCTTTAAAAGTTTATAACCTAAAAATATAAATAACACTGAAAGCACTATTACCTGTACAGGAGGAAATCCCGGTATTAATGCCATGGATAATATAACAACCCCTGATATTATCAAAACTAACGGTTGTGACTTAATTTGATTGGATAAATCTATATTTAAGCTTGATTCAGAGGCTGCCCGCGTAACAATCATACTTGTTGCCGTTGATATCAGTAAGGCAGGTATCTGAGAAACCAATCCATCCCCCACTGTTGCAATTGAATAGGTCTGCAGTACTTCAGCAAATGTGCTGCCCCCTTGAACCATACCTATGATTACACCGCCCATAAAATTTATAAAGGTAATTACTATGGACATTATGGAGTCACCCTTTACAAATTTTGTTGCTCCATCCATTGCACCGTAAAAATCAGACTCTCTTTGTACATTTTTACGTCTTGCCTGTGCCTCCTGCTCATTTATAATACCTGAACTTAAATCTGCATCAATAGCCATTTGTTTGCCGGGCATGGCATCCAATGTAAATCTTGCAGTTACCTCAGCTACTCTTTCAGCACCCTTTGTTATTACTAAAAATTGCACTAAGACAATAATTAAAAATATGATAAAACCAACAACTGCATTTCCTTGCAGAACAAAATTGCCAAATGTAGCTATTACTGCCCCCGCATCTCCACTGTTTGTTAAAATTAATCTTGTTGAGGATACATTTAATGACAGTCTAAACAGCGTGGTAATCAATAAAAGCGAGGGAAATACGGAAAACTCCAATGTTTCCTTTATGTACATTGTGGTAAGCAATATAACTATGGATATTGCTATGTTAATAATAAACATTAAATCCAAAAAAAACGGTGGCAATGGTATTATTATCATTAGTATTACTGCTATTATAAACAGGGATATAGAATTTTTTAATATGCTTCTCATATTTTGTATTTTTCCTTTTCCTTAAGCCTATAAACCCATGCTAATATTTCTGCAACAGTTTCATAGTATTCTATGGGTATTTCGCGATTTAACTCTGATTTGGCATAAAGCGCTCTTGCTAACGGAATATTTTCAATGATGTTAATTTTGTGTTCTTCAGCCTTTTCAATAATTTTGAGTGCCATATTATCCTTGCCCTTTGCCAATATTAGGGGGGCATTGTCTTTTTTAATATCATAGCTGATAGCAACAGCATAATGGGTAGGATTTCTTATAATAACATCGGCCTTCGGAACCTGCTGCATCATTCTTGTCATTGAAAATGCCCTTTGTTTTTCTCTTATTTTTCCTTTGATTTTAGGGTCCCCTTCCAATTGCTTGTACTCTTCCTTAACCTCTTGTTTTGTCATTTTCATGTTTTTTTCATATTCCCACCAGGAGTATAAAAAATCAAAAGCTGAGATAGAAACAAAAGCAATTACAACGCTCTTAACCATGGACATAATTGTTGAGCCTATAAAACCGATGGAAGAAACCAAATCAATTGATATTAACTTAGGCAGCTGATATAAATTGTTTATTATCGAAGAATATATCACATATCCTAAAATCGATATTTTAATTAAATTTTTTAATACTTCCACAATGGCACGAATAGAAAACATTCTTTTTAAACCGGAAAGCGGATTTAATTTTGAAAATTTAAATTTAATATTTTCACGAGAAATTAAAAATTTTGTTTGAACCCCGGTTAATACAACTGTTACTGCTATTACAGAAAACAATGACAGCCCTGCTGATGCAAAAACTATAATTGCAATATCCTTAAATATTTGTGCAACTAAATTATTATTTATATCATAAGTATCTTTAATGAGAGAAATATATTTATAAAACGCACTTGAAGAATATTTGAATATGTAAGGTGACCAAAACTTTAATAAATAAAATGATACTGCAATGACCCCTACACTTGTAACATCCTTGCTTTGAAATACATTGCCCTTTTTTCTTTCATCACGCCTTTTCTTAAGCGTGGCTTTTTCGGTTTTATCTTCGCCAGCCATAGCAATCCTTTGATTATCAGGTTATTAATGCGCTTAAACTGCTCTTTACAGTATCAAACATCAATATAACCATATTTTCTATAAATGTTGAAAATGTTGGTGCCAACATTATTATCAACAATAAGCCCACTATAATTTTCAGTTGAACATTCACAGAAAAAACCTGTATTTGCGGAATTGCTTTCATTAAAATTCCAATACCTGCTTCTAATATTATTTCAACTGCCATTATAGGCATTGAAAGCTTTAGTGCTAAAATCAAAACCTGCCGGAAAAGCTCAACCATGTTATAAAGCAATTGCCTTGGTATAGAAAAATTACCTATTTCTATTAATTTAGCAGTGGTAATAAATATTTGTATCAAATTAAGATGACCGTTCACACTGAAAAAAATAAGTATCAATATTAAATTTAAGAAGCTGCCTATAATACCCATTGAAATATTACTTTTCGGATCATATATGTTAGCCATTGACATTCCCATTTGCATTCCAATAATTTCACCGCTTATGACAAGTGTGCTGAAAAACATGCTTATGATATAACCTATTAAATAACCGATAAACAATTCTTTTATTATTATCAACATATATTCTATTGCTGAGCCAATAACAAGGTCCTTGCCGGGAGGCAGTATTCCGTAAACTGTCATGGCTAAAAATAAGCTTAGAGATATTTTAAAAATATTTGGCAAATTTCCTCTTCCAAATATTTGATTAAAAAAAATACAGCCGCTCATTCTGATAAATACCAATAAAAAATATGTGAAATCCCCTGAAAATGTCATGTTAAATCCTCAAATTCTCAGCATTAAATCGAATATATAGTATGTGAAATCAGATAAAACTTCAATCATCCAGCTTCCCAAAACTATCAGCATTATTGCCGTAATAAATAATTTCGGAACAAAGGTCAATGTTTGCTCATGTATTTGTGTTGCAGCCTGAAAGATAGCTATTGCTAAGCCTATTATTAAACTGACTGCCAATATGGGTGCCCCTATTTTTATAGCAACTCCCGCAGCAGCCTGCATAATTTCCATAACCAATGATACACTCATAATCTTCCCCCTCCCGCAGGGTCATTCACTAATTTATTTACTCTCCCGGTCGTATAAATCAGCAGTTTTGTGCGAATGACCTACCATCCATTTCTTTTTCCTTTCAGTCAAAGAAATCGGGTTAGGCCATAAAGGGCATCTTAATTAAAACTTATAATCAAAGTTTTAAATAACAAGGACCAACCATCCACCAAGACAAATAAAAGTATTTTAAATGGCATGGATATCATTACCGGTGGCAGCATCATCATGCCCATAGACATCAGTACGCTTGAAACAATCATATCTATTATCAAAAATGGTATATAAAGCAAAAATCCGATTATAAATGCCCTTTTTAATTCACTTGTAACAAAGGATGGTATAACCACCATCAAGGGCAGTTCCTCCAAATCTTTTGTTTCAGCCAAAGCATCATCATTTGACATGTCTAAAAACATTTGCAATTCATTTTTGCCTGTTTGCTTCAGCATCCATGTTTTTATAGGGGTTGAAGCCTTATCCAAAAATTCCTCTTGTGATATTTCTTCATTTTTATATGGGGCATATGCTGATGTGTTTATTTCATCTATCACAGGTGACATTGTAAACAATGTCAAAAATATTGCTATTCCGACCAATACTTGGTTAGGTGGTGTCTGCTGCAGCCCAAGTGAGTTTTTTAAAAATGATAATACAATTATAATCCTGGTAAAGGATGTCATCATTATTAAGATTGACGGGAGCAATGTTATAATTGTCAGAAGGAACAGAATTTCTAATGCTTCCGCCGAGCTTCCGTTTATATCCATATTAATAACTCCGCCATATGCAAACTGAGTATCCAGGGTCATCCATAGCAATGCTATAAAAATTGATTTTATTTTATATATCCTTGTCATTGTTGTTACCTGCATCAACCGTTCTCTTGTATTTGTTTAAAATATTAATAAACTTTGAGCCGCTTTCAACATCATCGGGTAATGGTTGAAAATTATCCAATTCTTTTAGTATCTTGATATCTTTTTCAGTGATGCCAATTAAATAATGCTTGCTGTCTATTTCTACAATTGCTATAAAGCTGTTCTGTCCCAACATTAATCTGTCCCTTACATTCATATATTTTGACTTCATTGCTATGGATGATTTTGTTGAAAGCCATTTCGTGCAATAATAGGTCAAATACAAAACTGCGATAATTCCTATAATTGACATAATAAGCGTAAATACATCTTCAATAATTACAATCAACTCCTATCCGATTATACCTTGGACGGCTTTTAAAATTCTGTCTGCTTTAAATGGTTTTACTATAAAATCCTTTGCGCCGCTTCTTATCGCTTCAACAACTATGGATTCTTGTCCCATTGCTGAGCACATCATTATTTTTGCGTCAGGATCTATTTGTCTTATTTCCTTTAATGCTTCCAAGCCATTTTTATTAGGCATTGTTATATCCATTATTACTAAGACAGGGTTTTCCGCTATATAGGTCTGAACCGCTTGCTCCCCATCTGCAGCTTCTATAAAATTTGCATAGCCGTTATCTTTTAATGTGTTCTTTATCATCATTCTCATAAATGCAGCATCATCTACAATTAATATTTTTCCTTCCACTTTTTCCTCCGATGCATCCAAATTGTAATCTTATAATGTTATTTTTACCAATTCATTCTTTTTCAATATTTCAACTACTCTTACTCCAAAATTGTCATTTACAACAACAACCTCTCCTTTTGCAATTAACTTGCCGTTTACTATAATATCAACCAATGCACCGGCTTGCTTATCAAGTTCAATTATTGTCCCGGGTGAAATTTCAAGAATATCCTTTATTTGTTTGCTGGTTTTCCCTATTTCAACACTGATTGTCAAGGGAACCAACATTATTAATTCTAAATTGGAAAGCTGTTCTTCTGATATCAGCTCTTCATCCCCATCAAATGATTCATATTCCATAGGCTTTATATTTACGGGGGCTTGCTCCTTTTTCTTTTGGTTTATTCTCATATACTCTTTTTTAATAATTTCTTCATATTCTTTATCCTTATTAACCGGTTCACAAAATTCCTTATTCTTTTCTATAGCTGCAAATTTTTCTGTTCCTTGCAATAAATTTGATATTATTTCTTTTGCTAAGGGAAGAGGCATAACATTTATGAATTGACTTTGCATACTTCCTTCAATAAATAAATCAAAACTTACTTCAACAATTTCATCTTCCTCTAAAAAATATTTATTCTTAAATTCATTATTATCGTCAATTGCGAAAGTAAGAGGCACAGATATATTTATGTATTTCCCCAAAAAATCTGATAAGGCTGTAGCTGCTGAACCCATCATTTGATTCATTACTTCGCGTATGGCACTGGTATTGATTTCATCCATTAGAAATTCTTCATCACTTATTTGTTGATTTAAAAGAATTTCTATAATTGCTTTGGCATCAGTTCTTTTCCATACCATAATATTCACGCCCTTTAAGCCTTCTATATAGTTTATTTCAACTCCTATTGCAGGCTCTTTTTGCCTATAACAAAAATCAGCGGCACTTTTTACATCAATTTTTGGGACAGTTATTTCAACTTTTTTTCCTAACAATTCAGCTAGCGCAGTAGCGGAAGAACCTAAACTAATATTCATAACCTCTCCTATTACATCCCGCTCCATATCCGAAAATACATTTTTATCTACCATAAATATCTCCCTTAGTGTATAGTTTTATTTATCTTAATTACTCCCTTATTCTTTCTCATTCCCCATTTACCTTCAAACCATTTTTCATTATCAACATTTACATCTATGTTTGAAATTACCTTTTTATCAAGAATAATTAAGTCTCCTGCCTGAATATTAAGTATATCCTTCAATGTTGCTTGTGTATTTCCAAGAACTCCGGTTATAGTCAAATTTGATGATTTTATTGAGTCCATAATTGCTGATTTTTGATCATCAACGCTTGTTTTTTTGTTAATATTTCTTGTATAAACATTTGCCTTTTTAGTTATTTCATCTAAAAGATTTGATGGTATACATATGGTGATTTTACCTGATAAATCATTTATTGCTACAATTAATGTTATTATAACTACCGTGTCATTATAGTTTATTGATTGAATGAATCTGGAGTTAGTTTCAATCTTTGCCAACTCTGTTTCAATATTCAATATGTTTTCCCATGTTGATCCCATAAGCACAATCAGCTGATTCAGCACATTCTCCAATAATGACAACTCTATATCGGTGTAATCCCTTATATATCCATATTCTTCCCCGCTTCCTCCAAGAAGTCTGTCTATAATTACAAAAGACAAAGGTTTAGACATTTCTATTAAAATTTGACTGTCAGAAACATCATTATCAGGGTATTTCGCATTTATGAGACCCATTAACACATAATCATCTAAAGCATTATTGTATTCATGATATATGCTTTCTTCCACCTGTCCTACCGTTACATCGCACATTAGCCTAAGTATTGATGTTAATCTTGATGTGAGTATTCGGCAATAATTTTCATAAATACCCTTTAGCAATGTAATAGTTTCTTTTGTGATTTTCTTAGGGCTTTTGAAATCATATTCTTTTATTTTTTTCTTATTAGTCTCTAAACCTTGTATGTTCACTTCACCGGTGCTTAAATCGCTAAGCAATTCATCAATTTGGCTTTGTGATATTGTTTCTGCCATAAACTAATCCTCATTCCAAGAAATTTTACTATTCTATATGTTTGTTTCTTTGGTATTTTAAATCCTTATTGTCAATCTTATCCTTATTAATGGTATCTTGAATTATTTTTGTATAACTTATAGGGTGTCCTTTTCTGCTTATGAATATTTCAACCCTTCGATTTTTGGCCCTGCCTTCAGGTGTAGTGTTATCAGCAATAGGACTGTATAATCCATATCCTATTGCCAAGTATTTTGCAGGATCTGTAACTCTTTTGTTCTCCAAATATTTAAGGACCACATTGGCTCTGTTGGTTGATAAGGACCTGTCAATATCCGTAAAATCATAATCAACCTTGGCAGTATGTCCCGCTATGATAACTTCCTCAACATACTCGTCTACCAGGAGCAATCCATCCGCCAAAACATCAAGTATTTGCTTTCCGCTTTGCTCCAAGATATCACTGTACCCTTTAAAGGCTACTGAATCAGAAAATCTGATGAAGACATATTCTTCACTTTTGCTTAATGTTACTTGTTCATTTAATTTATTTTCGTCGATATATTGCCTGAGAAGCGTATATAATGCATCAATTTCTTCTGTTTCATCTATTTCTTCAATTTCTTCATAAAGGTCAACTATTTCTTCTTTGGCTTTTTCTGCCTCCATCACCTGATAATATGCTTCAGGATTCATTGCCTTTGAAAAAGAGGCAACTATAGCAGCATATTTTTGTGCATCTATAGTTGACATGGCATACAACATTATAAAAAATGTTAACAACAATGTTACCATGTCGCTGTATGTTTCCAACCAGCTTGCTCCGCCGCCTGTTTCTGTTTTCCTTTTTCTTGACATTTTCTCTTACCCATTTCTATTTTTATGCGTTAGCTTCTTTTTTCTTTCTTTTAGATTTCATTTTAGCTTCTTCTTTACTTGCTTCCATGGTGCTTCTTTCCTGGTATGTTATGTATGAATACAGTTTTTCTCTTATATATTTAGGGTTTTCGCCTGATTGTATGGATAAAACCCCTTCCATTATTAATTCCTTTGCAATCATTTCTTCATCATGTTTTGCTTTTAATCTGTTTGATATGGGGGCACATATCATATTTGTAAGGACGGAACCGTAAAAGGTAGTTACTAAAGCCACCGACATACCTTGTCCAAGCGCATCTGCCCCCTTATCCGAATTCATATTTGCCAGCATATTTATAAGGCCAATCAATGTTCCCAGCATTCCGAATGAAGGGCCGAAGGAACCCAGAATATCAAATACTTTCCATGCAGATGAATGCCGTGCTTCTATACAGTCCATTTCATTTTCAATCTGTGCCCTTACCTTTGTAGGTTCAATGGCATCTACAATAAGCATAATGCAGTACTTTAAAAAATCATCCTTCAGATCTATATTATTAACCTTTTCTTCAAGAGCCAAAAGCCCTTTAAGTCTTGCAGTCTTGGCAAGGTCTTCAATTGCATCAATATAAGTATTTAAATTGACCTTTTCCTTCTTCATTAATACTTTAAGGTTTTTAGGCACATCTTTCAGGTACTTCACGGGAACGGACATAACAGTGGCTGCAATTGCCCCTCCAAAAGTTATGTAAACACTGGGCATGTCAACAAAGCTTGTTAATACCTGCGAAGTGCCGGAACCGCTGCTGGCTATTCCGTAAATAACCAACCCGAATCCTGCCAGCAAACCTATTATAAATGATATATTCATGACATTCCCCTTTACTGCTCGTCAGCAATACCTTTTATTATCTTTTGATTAAATTTAATTATTTTGTTAACAATATCTTCTTTAGAATCCCTGATTAAATAATACTTTCCTGTCGTTAATGTAATTTTTGTTTCCGGAATAAATTCTATCTTTTCTATTAAAGCTGCATTGATTAAAAAAGTTTCTCCGTTGATTCCTACAACTTCTACCATATTTCTCTCCTTGTTTTTAAGTTATGAGGGCACACCCTTTATTAGGGGATGGCAGGACCTGCCATCCCGAGTGCAAGCGAAGGGCATTATCTTTTCAGGTTAACCAACTCTTCGAGCATCTGGTCAACAACTGAAATAATCTTTGTATTGGCTTGGAATCCTCTTTGAGTAATAATCATGTCAGAAAATTCATTAGCTAAATCAACATTGGACATTTCAAGACCTCCGGCAATTATTTCACCTGTTCCGGCAAGCCCTGCTTCGTGATATGTTATTGTCCCTGTATTATTACTTTTTGTATAATATGAATTTCCCGCTAACACTAAGGCATTTTGATTAGGTACAAATGCAAGTGCTATTTGCCCCAACTCTACTATTTTGTCCACATCAGAAGCCTTAGCGCCGGCTAAGCCTAAACCGGTTATTGTACCGTCACTGTTTATCGTTATATTGGAATAGTTAGCTAAATCAATTGTAATTACCTCTAAATCACCTGCGTCCACTGTCCCCTCGTCCATATCATCTAAATAATCTCTATTTAAGCCCATCACCATTAAACCTTGGGAATCAACTAAGTTTCCTGCCGAGTCAAAATTCAATGCTCCGTAACGTGTATAAAATTTTTCGCCGCTTGCATTTTGTAACATTAAGTATCCTTCACCATTTATGTATAAATCTGTTTGTTTATTTGTAGGTGAATACCCGCTCAATGTGTGAATTGTATCAATAGAACCAACCTGTGCTCCATAACCCACCTGCGACGAATTTGTTCCTCCCATGATTCCTTTTGCTGCTGCGCTTGGATTGCTTATTGTCTGATAGTAAATATCCCTGAATGTAGTCCTTTGGGACTTGTAACCATTTGTATTTACATTGGCTATATTGTTACCTATTACGTCCATTCTTGTTTGGTGACTTCTCATTCCGGATACACCGGAGTAAAGTGCTTTCATCATAATAATTCATTCTCCTTTTAAATTATTCAGCTGCTGTTTAAGCCCGTCAAAAGTTCGGGACTTTAGCCTCCTTAAAAGGACCGGCTATTTTATTACAGCTCCATCGATATTTGTAAAAATATTTTCTTTTAAATCTTGGCTGTTTACTGCAGTTATTACTTTATTGTTCATTGTGCTTATTATGAAGGCCTGATTATCTATCATCACAAGCACATTTTTCAAACCTTTATCCTTTGCCTGAACAGATGCTTCATTGAGTCTTTCTGTTACTTCTTCGCTTACATCAATATTTCTTTCCTTAATTCTTTCATTTGCATGCTTTGAGAAAGTGATTTCATTCCCCAATTTTTCACTCAGCAAATCCTTGAAACTGCTGTTTTCATTTTTCTTTATATTGTAATTTGGCTGAATATTATTGTTTAAGCTGCTTATCTTTTTAATAAAATTTATATCTGCCATATTATCACCTGCTTACTTTTCCCCAGTTATAACCTTTATTCCTTTGTACCTTCCGGCTTGATATAAGAATCATTTAAATTGTTTATTCCTTCTAAAATATCTTCCATCATTTTTATTACAGGATCATCTTCAGATTCAGGTTTCCTTTGCTCTTTAATTTCCATTACATTGGAATAATCGTATCCTGTATCATTTACATAGAGCCTTGTTTCACCGCTGTGTATTGTAACTTTTTGAACTATCCCTTCTTGAACTATTAACTCTCCTTTATTGTTATAGTCAGCTACCACTACATTTTTTCCTATAAGCGATGCAGCCTGTCCTTGCAATGCCACTTCCGTTAAATCTGTCATAGCTTGAAGAGAAGAGAATTGAGCCATTTGTGCTATAAATTCTGTGTTATCCATAGGATTCATGGCATCCTGATTAGCAATTTGCGCTACCAACAAATTTAAAAAATCCTGCATGCTTAATGCTTCATCTCTCTTTTGTACCTTTAAATTATTAGCGCCTTTTGTATTATTTGCTTTATTGATTGCGTTGTAAGCATTAACCTCCATATTTACCTCCTAATTCCAACTAAGATTTACTAACTGTGAAAAACTGTCGTCCCTTTTTTGCTTTGGATTATCATCAAAATAATATTTATTTTTTTGCCTGCCTTGATGATTTTTATCATTGTTTTGATAAAAGTTGTTTTCCTTGCCCTGTTTTTCATTGTTATAATTGTGTACAGACTCTTGCTTTAACCCAAGATAAGGCTTCACAACAATTTTCACATCAGCTTCTGATGATTTGTTTAACAAACTCTTTAGTTCGCCGGTATTTGAAGATATTATTTTTTGAGTTTCCTCATTTAATGCTTTAATTTCTACTGTTAACTTGTTGTCCTCAGAAATCATCTTAATATGAACTTTGCCAAGATTATGCGGTTGAAGCTCCATTGTAATTGTTTTTACACCATTTAAATCGGTACCTTTTTCAGACAAAATAATTATTTTGTCCCTAACCTGAGCTAATACCTGTGACTTTATTTCTGTTGATTCATCGCTGATTGTGATAATCTTGCCTGTTTCTATGGGTGTAAATGCAGAAGTATCTCCAGGACCATATTCTTGTTTATATTCATTTTTGCTCTTTTCATTGCCTTCAATTACTGCTGACAACTTTTCCGCACCATTGTTATTTGCATATAAAACAGATGGTATTTCATGTTTCCCTTCTTTTGACATCATGCTGCTGCAATCAATATCTTTTGAAGGCAGTGGAATTTTTAAAGCAGTATGGTCCCTTATTATCTCTTTATCTTCGACTTTGATATCATTTTTTAATGCATCAGGTCTAAAAAATAAAATATCTGCAATATAGCTTAATATTTCATAGCTATATTGATTCTTTGTTTCATCTGCAGCTTCCACAACATTATTTTCATCAATGGGAATTTGAGTGTTTTCCATTGATATAAGTTTATTAAAATTATTTTCAGTAAACATTATCATGCTTTGATTGTCTGTCATAGAGTCCCTAATAATTTTTGCAAACACACCCTTCATGCTGTTTGGGCGATTTTTTTTGATAATATTTTCAGGGGTCTTGTTTATAACATTGTTTATGGTTGTATTCATGTTTTCACCTCCTTTCAAATAAATTAAATATTCATATTGCATATTTATTAGCCATGGTTTTATTTGAAACAAATTCTTCTATGAAAATTTCCTCCTTTTTTAAACACTCCTTGTTGTATTTTTCCAATTCCTTTTCTTTAATATTTGTTAGGCTTGAAATCTCAACATTCATTTTTATTATTTCCTGTCTTTTCACTGCTATCTTCATTAGTAGTATTTCTGATTCCTCTTCCTTGTTTTCAATTTGTATCAATATGCTTTGACCCAGCATTTTATAATAGGATATTTCTCCTATGGATATTGATTTGTATGTTTTTTCAATGTATTCATTGTCTATATCCCTAAATTTTGCTTGCAAGTTTTTTATAATCAACTTAAGGCTGTTGTATTCATGATTTAAGTTAGCAAGTTCAATTTTCATGTTTTCTAATAGCTGTTCTTTAATTTCCAAAACCTTTTGCAGTGAAAAAATAAATTTTTTCATTTCCAACCTCATTTTTTTGATTGCATTTTTTCTATTATATGGGAGTATCAAATTTTATCCATCAAATCAATTATTTCATCAAAATTATATTTATCATTGACCCCTTGCTTTAAAAAATTGTTTACTGCCTCTATTTTGTTTATTGCTTCATCCAATTTTAAGTTTGTACCTTTTTTGTAAGCACCGATAGAAATTAAATCATAATTCGCGTAATATTCAGCTAAAATATCTCTGATCTTTTTTGCTTTATTAATGTGGCCTTCCGCAGCTATATCATTCATAAGCCTTGATATGCTTGAATTTATATCAATTGCGGGATAGTGATTTGAATTTGCCAGCTTTCTGGTTAATACAATATGTCCGTCAACAATACCTCTTACAGTATCTGAAATGGGTTCATTGGTATCATCGCCTTCAACCAGGACAGTATAAATGCCTGTTATCGAACCATCCTTAAAATTTCCGCTTCTTTCTAACAGCTTTGGCAGCTCTGCATAAATTGACGGTGTATACCCTCTTGATACAGGGGGTTCTCCCGTAGCCAAGCCTATTTCTCTTTGAGCCATTGCAAATCTTGTTAAAGAATCCATCATTAACAAAACATCCTTACCCTTATCCTTGAAATATTCCGCTATGGTTGTTGCCGTCAATGCACATTTTACCCTAAGCATTGCAGGTTGGTCTGATGTTGCTATCACCAATACTGATCTTTTTAATCCTTCCCGGCCTAAATCCTTCTCAATAAATTCCCTTACTTCTCTGCCTCTTTCTCCCACTAATGCAATAACATTTATATCTGCCTTTACATTTTTAGCAACCATGCCAAGGAGTGTGCTTTTTCCTACACCGCTTCCTGCAAATATCCCCATACGTTGACCCTTGCCAATGGTTAATAGTCCATCGATTGCTTTCACTCCAAAGCCTAAGGTTTCATTTATTCTTGGTCTTGACAAAGGATTTATATATTCATTGTCAACATAGCAATATTCATCGTATGTAAATTTTTCACCATCATCTATGGGCTTTCCTGTTGCATCTACAATTCTTCCTATTAAAAAGTCTCCCACAGGAATTTTAAGCTTATTGTTTGTTGATACAACAATATTTCCAAGACCAATACCTTTAATATCCTCATAAGGCATCAATAAAACCCTATCATCATTGAAGCCCACAACTTCCGCTCTTACCTTTTTGTCTGATTCAGTGTTTATTTCGCATATTTCTCCAATTTTATATTTGTTGCCGGAGGCCTCTATCATCAATCCTGATATTCTTTTGACTTTTCCTATATATGTACATAAATCTTCTTTTCTCAATATTTCTCGGATGTAATTAAATTTATTATTATCCTGCATTTTTGCTTAATACCATTTCCTTAAGGTTTTTTAATTGAGTGTCTATGCTTGTATCAATAATCCCATCTGCTGATTCAAGAATAGCGCTTCCTTTTTCTAATTCATTTAAAACTTCAATTTTTACATCCTTAGCTATTTTATTAAGTTCATTTATTAATACTTTATCTGTTTGAATAGTAATTACATCGTCCTTGCCTGAAATATATATCTTCATCCAATCTACATTGCGGTAATCCTTAATAACATCGTTAATTATCTTAGATACAATATCATCTTTTATATCAATTTCATTTCTTATTATTTTTTCTGCTATTTCTATAGATAATCTTATTAATTCGTTTTCATATCTTAAAATTATTTTTTGTTTTTCATATTCTATTCTTTCTATCATCTCTTTTATTTCTTTTAACTTTTCTTTGTTTTGTTCTATTAATATTTCTGAAGCCTTGGATTGTCCTAAATCGTATCCTTCGGAGTAACCTTTCTTTTTTCCTGCTTCAATACCTGCCTTGTACCCATCCTCATATGCTCTGTTTTTACATTCAGCTATTTCGGATTGAGCATCTCTCTTTGCAGTTTTGATGACCTTTTTTGCTTCATCTTCCGCTTCTTTTATTATAATTTCTCGCTGATTGTATATTTTGAACAAATCTTCTCTTTGAGCGCCTGCTTGATGTTCTGCAAGCTCAAATTTTTGCTTCTTGCTTCTTTTGTCAAAAATTACATATTCAGCCTTAATTATATTAGACAATAATATCATCCTTCCCGCTTTTTGCTATTATAAGTTCCCCTTCTTCCTCAAGGCGCCTGATTACTGATACAATTCTTTGCTGTGCTTCTTCCACATCTCTTAAACGTACATTATGAGTGTATTCTAATTCTGATTTGATTGTATCTGCCATCTTGGTCGACATGTTATTGAATAATACATCTGAAACCTCTTTATTTGAACCTTTAATGGATAATACCAAGTCCTTGCTGTCAACCTCGCGAAGAAATCTTTGAATGCCTATTGAATCCAATGTAACAATATCTTCGAACACAAACATTCTCTTTCTGATTTCATCACTAAGTTTCGCATCCTTTTTATTAAGTTCATCAAATATATATTTTTCGTTTCCTCTGTCCATATTGTTCATAATATCAGCAACATAATTTATGCCGCCAATTTCTGTAAAATCAACAGATATTATTGAATTAAATTTTTTCTCTAATTCTTCTTCTACATATTTTACAATTTCCGGTGATGTACGGTCC
This sequence comes from uncultured Clostridia bacterium, assembly GCA_964617605.1. GTDB lineage: Bacteria > Bacillota > Clostridia > Tissierellales > Sedimentibacteraceae > Sedimentibacter. The sequence continues at coordinate 16,866 of CAZTXR010000004.1, forward strand.
ATTTTTGCTATTCTTTCAACTACATCAATTCTTTTTTCCTTTGATAATTCTGCAATTACTGCCGATGCTTGTTCTGCTCTTGCATAGGACAATATTAAGGCTATAGTTTGAGGGTGTTCGTTTTGTATTATGGTTAATAAATTTTTGTAATCAGCTTTTCTTAAAAAATCAAATGACTTTGAGCGCAGTGTCCTTGTTACTCTTTCTAAAAGACTTGATGCAGTTTGGGAGCCGAATGCTTTTTCGAGTACAGTCCTTGCATATTCCAAACCGCCTTCTGTTATTACTTTTTGTGTAAGACACAGATCATAAAAATCCTTTAAAGTATCTTCCATTGCCTGAGGGCTCAGATGCTGAAGTCTGGTAATTTCATATGTAAGTTGTTCTATTTCATCTTCCTTTAAGTATTTATAAATTTTTGATGCATCGTCAGCACCAAGCGAAATAATAATTGCTGCAGCTTTTTGTTTGCCTGTTAATTTGTCTGCCATATTATTCATCCACCTTTATCCAGGTTCTTATGAGCTGTGATACTATTTCAGGATTAGTTTTTGTAAAGTCCTTAAGCTGCTTCTTTATGGCTTGTCCTTCGGTTTCCTGAACTTTAATTCCTTCTTGTATATCAGCCCAGGTAAAATTATTTGAATTAGAATCTGATGCTGCAGCCATACCATTGAGTTTATTTTTCTTTTTTCTTTTGTTTAATAAAAAAGTTATTATTATTGCTGATATAGAAAATGCAATTAATGCTATCCCGCCATAAATGAGCAAGTCTCCCGATAGTATAAATCCGACCGGATCTGTTGCAACCACAGGCATCGCAGGTAATTTAGAGTCATAGAAAATCATATTGCTTAATGCTATGTTTTCGGTTCCAATGCCGGCGGAAAAAGCTATGAGCCGACTAATCTCCTCTTCTTCTTTATCACTCATATTTGCCTTATTGATTACAACTGCTAACGTCAATTTCTCTATTTCACCGGGATTGTGCTCAATTTGTTCCTTCAGCTGACTTACCAAGTAATTGATTGTATTTGTGTCCCTGAAAAATATATTATCTCCGCTGATTACAACACCGGGATATATTGGTACTTCCGCATTTGTTTCCGCTCCGGGAACTCCGCTTGTCGTTTCCCCCGGCCCTGTAATTTCTCTTTCATTGTGAGTTTCGCCGGGAACTCCTTGTTTTGTTTCATCATCAGGTAAATATTGCAGTATTTCGCTTATTTTTTTATCAAAATTAATAGTACACTTTGCAGAAACTTTAACATTTTCAGGTCCGTAAATTCTGGAAAGAAATTCTGTTGCGTCCGTTTCAGTTTCTTTTTCAAATTCCCTTTCTATGTTAAGTTTTAGCTGTATTTTATTTGTTTGAAGCATTTCATTGCTTAAATTTAAACTATTTCCGTTTGTATCAACTATAGCTACATTTTCTTCCTTTAATCCTTCAATACTTTTAACCAGCAACTGTAATATTCCGTTTGTTTGAGAGGAAGATAAAGAGTAACCGCTTTTTAAATTAATTTTTACCGATGCAGAGGATTCCTTTTTATCAGTTTCCCATGCGAAATTCTTGTCTTTTGGCAAATTTATGGTTACGATTGCTTCTTCTACGCCACTGATAGTCTTGATAGAGCTCTGTAATCTTTCTTGCAATTGAAAAATTTCATATTTCCTCTTCTCGTAATCAGTTGTCATAAAATCTATGTTATCAGTGAAAACATCATAATTAATACCGGTTCGGGGATGGCCGGCCTGTGCTAATTGCATTCTCAACAAATTTTCTTGTTCTTTAGGTATAAGTATGGTTCCGTCATTTTGATACTTATAATCAACTTTGTTTTCCTGAAGCTGCTGCATAACTTCAACAGTTTCAGATGCATCCATGCTTCGAAACAAAACCACATATTCTTTGTTGTTCAATATAAGTGTTATTATTAAAGCACCGACTACCAATACAATAAGTCCGAATATTATACCCTTTCTTTTCTTTTTGCTTAATTTTTCCCAAAACTCATATATGCTTTTCCATATATTTTTTAATTGTTCTGACATTGATAGCTCCTAAAATTATATGAGTACTAAACTCCTATACGCATTATTTCGTTGTAAGCATCCAAGGCTTTATTTCTAAGCTGTATAAGCAAGTCCAATGAAATTTGTGCTTTTTGTGTATTTATCATTAAATTATGCAAATCGTCCGTTTCTCCTGCTGACAATCGGTAAATGTCATTATTTACTTCTGCTTCTTGTTTTTTATAATTGTCAATTGCACTATCAAATATTGAGTTAAATGACAGTCCCTTGTCTTTTTCTTTTGTTTTATTTAACTTTTCAATATTAATTTCTTTTACCGGATTAATTGGTTCAATATACATAGTTACCTCCCAATTTCCAATGCCTTAATTGCCATTTGCTTGATTGTGTTAAGGGCAGTTACATTTGCCTGATATGCTCTGTAAGCTTCCATAATGTCAACTGTTTCTTTTAATGAATCCACATTGGGCATGCCTACATAACCATTTTCATCTGCATCAGGATGTTCCGGATTGTATATTACCTTAAACTCACTTTTATCCTCTATTATGTCTGCAACCTCTACACCCTTAGCTTCATAGTCCTTAATATTTTTTATCATTGTATCTTTAAAGTTATTGGAAGTTGTAAAAACAACCATCTTTCTTCTGTAGGGTCCTCCATTTTCAGTTCTTGTTGTATCTATGTTTGCTATATTTTCTGATATAACATCCATCCTAAGTCTTTGTGCGGTTAATCCCGAGCCGCTTATATTAAGCGATTTTAAAAATGACATCGTTTCCTCCTCTTAGTTTATTTTTTACCTTCTGAAATTACAGATTTCAGTTTGGAAAAATATGAATTAATTTCGGTTATGGTATACATATATTGAAGTTGTGTTTTTGCTAACTGCAGGTTTTCTTTTTCTAAATCCACATTGTTGTCATCTAAACGCATTGAATGGTTATGATTTTCCTTAATTACAATATTACCGGATAAAATTTGATCATTTATTTCAGAAGTAGTTTTCCCGTGTGTATTTTTCAGATTGGCAGATAAAAGGCTCTCAAAGTCAACTGTCTTACTCTTGTAACCTGGCGTGGAATAGTTTGCTATGTTCTCCATGGTTGTCTGCTGTCTAAGCCAAAGGCCATCCAAGCATTTGCTTAACAGACTTAAATTTACATTGCCGTTAATTTTCACTTATTAACCTCCTGATATATGAAATGGATACATTAGTAAAAATGCAAAAAAATAAATGCATAATTCATTGTTTAGTTACCATAAAACAATAAATTATACATTCACATCGAACATAAACTTATATATGGCAACTGGCTGCCTTAGAATATCCTTAGGCCCTATAGCTTTGTGTCACTATTTTTCAATAGCTTTACCTTTTTCTTTATTTAATTAATGCCATTATAGTTTATAGTGCCAAAAAATGCAAGATTTTTTTGTAAATTAAATTATGCATAATATTTAGTGCCTTGGTATGTTTATTTATTATTGCAATTCATATTTATACATATTGACGCAATGGTTATATGATATTTTCACTGTTGTGCCAACAAAAAAAGAATATGTATATTTTCAAAATATCCACATATTGTTATAATTATGTTTATTGCAAACAAAGTCTGGCATAATTATAAAATTATACCAAAAAATTCATCTGAATTATTTATTTTTATTTAATTTTAATTTAAATTTTACATCATTTAAGACCAGTCTGTTTATCTTTTCAGAAGCAATTTTATTAAATTCGCAGGTTTCTTTTAACTCTTTTCTTGTAATCTTTATATCTTCAGGCGCATTAATCGCAATTTTCACTTTATCTTGATTAATTTCTGAAATAATTATTTCAATATCATCACCTATTAATATGGATTCTGATACCTTTCTTTTTATCACTAACATTTCTTACCCTCCTCAGCTGAAATAATATTGTATCTGAGTGGATATGAATTTTGAAGTATAACCTGTTTTGCACTTCTGTTATTAGGGTTAATTACAATAGGGTTCTTCAAATTAACAAGAGAATCTTTAATATTGTCTTTGATAATTGCAATTACTAAATATTTAAGTTCTGCTTCATTGTTTGATTTTAAATCATATAAATCTTCTTCCTGCAAAAGAGGATTGTAACTGATAAGAATTGAATAGGGATCGACCAAGACAAATGATAGGTCCATATTATCAATGGATTGAAGAAACATAATATCATCATCGGGACTGTCTTTTAAAATAATATATTTTTTAAAGTCTTCAAATCCATATATACCACTGGTGAAATTTATTGTATCTTCCTCTGTAACTAAAATTTCTCCAAAATCTCTTGTTTTTATTTTCATTTTATTATACAAATGTAATCTCCTTATAAATAAAATTCATGCTTGTTGCTTGTCGGTGCAGAAATTATGGCGTTATATAATCAATCAAACTATGCGCTGCTATTTCATAAAATCTATAAAGCTGTTTTGAAGGATTTTATTTCCCATCGATAATGCTGCATTGTAAGAATATTCCTGCATCCTAAAGCTGACTATTGCTTCCGCAGGGTCTGCAAATTCTACTTCCAATATTTTTTTATTTAAATTAAATTGATTGTCCTCATTTCTGTTCTTAAGGAAATCCAGATAATTAGTTTTAGCTCCGATATCCGTAACATTTAATAATACTTGTTTTTTTTGTTCCTGGTATTTTTCTATGTAAGGGGTAATATTCTCTAATGAAAAGTTTGGGTTTCTTAATTCATCCTTTATTTTTCCTATTAATGCGTAAAGGTTGTTTGGCAAACCGTCACTTTCACCATATCCCATAAATTTTATGCCTGAGATTGATATGTCAAAAACGGTATCGCCGTTCAATTCTGAGGTAACACTGTCAAATGTCATTCCTAACCCTAAATCTATGTTAATTGTTTCATCAGATAATGTATCTAAGAGGTCCTTATTGTCAGGATCATTTACATTTATCCCTTTAAACAATAAGTTTTTGCTTGAATCTAAAGAAAAAGGAACTTTTTCCTTGCTTGTTCCGCCGAAAACATATCTGTCTTCAAATTTTGCATTAAGTGATGTCAATATGGATTGCTGCAGATTTTCAAGTTCTTTTGCAATAACATCCCTTGTTTCAGAGTTCATGGTTCCGGTAATACCCTTTAAATATGAAATATATACTGTTTCTAAATTGTTGCTGATTTCCGTTAAATTTGTTTCTGCAGTTGTAAGAAATGATTCAACATCTTTTATGTTGGTATCATATATTTCAGTTGTTCTATACTCTCTTCTGAGCTTGTAGGCTTTAATTGCAGATACAGGGTCCTCCGAGCCTTTGAAAAACTTCCTGCCGGTTTCAACCTTCTCACTTAAATTATTCAATTTATAAGCTGACCTGTTTAAATTTCTCATATATTTATACGACATCATGCCTGTAGTTATTCTCATGCTATCACCCCTATACTCCCATTCTGTTTATCAATGTATCCAGCATTTCATCCAAAGTAGTCATAAGCCTTGCAGCTGCATTGTATGATTTACTGTATTGAAGCAAGTTTACACCTTCTTCATTCAAATCTACAGAAGACATACTGCTTCTTGCATAATCTATATGAAATAGAGTTTCTGAATATGTTTCATATGATGTTTGAACATTTGCTGCCTGAAGGTTTAATTTCGTTGTTGTATATGACAGGAATTCCTGGAATGTACCTTCAAACAAATTGATTTGCTCACCACTTTCTATGGTACCATTGCTGTCCTTGTCTGCATTGCTTGTAAAGTTGTTTTTAGTCTTGAATGCATTTATTATTCTAAGAATATTATCTGTAGCTCCTGAAGCATCAGCTCCCTCAATAACTTCATTTGTTGTGTTAGTAATATATGAACCGCTTGCACCTGCCCACTCTGCAGTAATTTTTATGTTGCCTGCCGTAATAATTTCTGTATTCGGGTCAGACGGATCTGCATCTCTTGCTTCGAAAAGGGGTTTTATCTTCCATGTTTCCGCTGTTCCATCCATCTTATATGTTTCAGGCTCCCTATTTAGCTCATTCATAACTGTTGCAAATTTATTTGCCAATGTATTAAGCATATTTTGATAATATTGAAGGCCCTTGACATCTGCCGCTTTAGTATATATTTCAGTTTCTATATCTGTGGCAAATTCGCCTTTGCCGTTTAGAAACTTTATATAACCGTCTATTTGACCGCCATTAATATAATTGCTAATATCATTTACGGCTGTTGTATCTGTTAATTCTATTTTAATTATGCCATTCTCAGCTTTTGCGCTTATTGTGCTGCTATTATTTCTGTTAACCAGTTCATATTCATTTCCGCTTAATCTGATAACTAACTCATCTATATCTTTGCCTGCACCAATATTTAAAGGTATAATATTTACTTCTATATCAATGTAGTTGGAAAGTTCATCAATAAGCAGGTCCCTTTCATCAGTGAGTTCAAGTGCCGGGTTTCCGCTAATATTACTTTCCTTAATTTGTTTATTCAATTTTGCTATGTTTTCAGTCAGTTGATTTACTTTTACAAGGGCTCCGTTTTGAAGATAACTGAGTTGTTGTTTGTAGACAGTATCTATATCCCTTGAATAATCATTCAACATTTGTGTAAGCATTTGTGCGGATGTTCTGACCACACCTTCTATTACAGGATCTGACGGGCTGCCTGTCAGCGAATGAAGTTGCAATAAGAGGTCTGAAAATTGCGCATCTAATTTATCCATTGATATTTCATCAAATACAGATTCCAAATCGCTCAAAGCTTCTAACTGAACCTGTTCACTTCCTGATTTTGCCGCTTCCTTTCTATATCTTAAATCAAGGAATGCATCCCTTAAATGGCTTACACCTTTCGCTTCAACCCCTTGTCCTATAATAATTCCTGGTGTGGCAAATTTTAGATTGCCTGTATTAAATGATACAGAATTAATGTCAAGGCGTTGCCTTGTATATCCATCAGTATTAATATTTGATATGTTTTGCCCAACAACATCCATATGATTTTGATTTACCTTTAATGCGCTGGCGGCTGTTTTATACCCTAAAAAAGTTGATCTAAGCATAGCTTCTCCTTCATATCATTGTCTATTCTGCGAAGCCTGACTTCAACTACAGTTTTTAATAAACTGTTAATCTTTTTCAATTCCTTAATCGTATTGTTCAATTCATTGTATTGTTCTTGGAGGATTGCTTTATATTCATGTTCCAAGGAATCCATTATCTCCTTAAGTGTCATGTCTTTTAAGCCTAAGGAATTTAAATGTTTCTCTCTTTTATGCTCTATATTTTTCATCTTTAGGTAATATACTTCTTCATCAGAAACTATATCATCTAAAGATATTATGTCATTATTTATTACAGCTTCATATTTTTTGTATTCCAACTCTAAGAACAGTTTATAAATTGCGTTGTTTTCCCTTAATAACTCATATAAAATTTCCATAGCTGCTCCTTACTTCAGTAATTTTCCAACTATTTCTTCTGCATCAATGCTATAAGTTTTATTGTTTATACTGTATCTAATACTTTTAATCTTATCAGCATTCGTTTCTTCATTAATTTGGGATACAATTTTCTTCTTAATGGATTGGGGGTTGAGATTTCCTTCATGCTTAATATTTTTGTTTTTAATTTCTATCACATCAAATTTATTTTCCTTATTTATCTCTTCTTTTTTAATTGACTTGGAATTACCTTTGAAATTTATATAATTATTATTTTTGATATTTTGTATTTTCATAAATGTACCTCTTGTAATTATTCTATATAATACCTTTCGGCAAAAATATAAAAAAGTTTAGATATATTTTATAAATTGCTGATTTTTTTTATTTTGTATTCATAAAAAACATGAAAAAAGAAGCCATTCAAAAATTCTATCAATTAATGAAAAGCTTCTTATATTAGCAAAATGTTAGCAAACACATTGCTCAGGTATTTCTAAACAGGCATTTCAATAGTCCTGATGACTTTTTACATCATTCCGCCCATACCGCCCATTCCGCCGCCCATTGGTGGCATTGCCGGTTCATCCTTAGGTTCGTCTGCTACAGCTGCTTCAGTTGTCAACAGCATTGAAGCCACGCTTGCAGCATTTTGAAGAGCTGATCTCACAACCTTAGTAGGGTCTACGATACCTGCTTCAATCATGTTTACATATTTTTCATTTAATGCATCAAAGCCTACGCCTTTATCGCTGTGTTTGATTTTTTCAACTATTACTGAGCCTTCAAGACCTGCATTGATTGCAATTTGTCTAAGCGGTTCCTCCAATGCTTTTTCGACAATTTTAGCACCCGTTCTGTAGTCTCCTTCTAATTCAGCTGTTACTTTGGAAACTGCATCTATTGTTGTTAAAAGCGCAACTCCTCCTCCGGATACCAGGCCTTCTTCAACTGCTGCTCTTGTAGCATTTAAAGCATCTTCAATTCTTAATTTCTTTTCTTTCATTTCAGTTTCTGTAGCTGCACCAACATTGATAACTGCTACTCCGCCTGTTAATTTTGCAAGTCTTTCCTGCAATTTTTCTTTGTCAAATTCTGAAGTTGATTCTTCATACTGAGCCTTGATTTGTTTAGCTCTTTCGTCTATTTCAGACTTTTCGCCTGCACCGTTTACAATAACAGTGTTTTCTTTATCTATTTTAACAGTTCCCGCATTGCCAAGCATTTCTAATGTTGTCTCTTTTAAATCAAGACCTAACTCTTCGGATATTACCTGACCGCCTGTAAGAATTGCAATGTCTCTTAACATTTCTTTTCTTCTGTCGCCAAATCCCGGAGCTTTTACCGCAACACAGTTAAAGGTTCCCCTTAATTTATTGACCACCAGGGTAGCCAATGCCTCGCCTTCAACATCCTCTGCTATGATAACCAATGATTTGCCTGTTTGAACAATTTGCTCCAAAACAGGAAGCACTTCCTGAATATTTGAAATTTTCTTGTCTGTTATTAAAATATATGGGTTTTCTA
>CAZTXR010000005.1:0-24944 GCA_964617605.1 uncultured Clostridia bacterium
GTGCAATAAGTTCTTTTCCTGTTCCGCTTTCACCTGTAATTAAAACAGTATGGTCGGTCAATGCTACAGTTTTGGCAGTATTGATACATTCACTCATGGCGGGGGAGTCATGAGTTATGTCACTGAAATTATATTTTGCATAAAGACCTTTTTTTTCTATTAATTGTCTTGCACTGATTTCTATATCAACTAAATCCTTTTCATTTTGAAAAATAATATAATAACCCATTATTTCATCCATAAGCATAATAGGCGTTTTAATGATATAGTACTGGATTTCATTTATAACTATGCCTTCTTTTGGCATTGCTTCCCCTTGAATAATCCTGAATAACTGGCTATCCAGCATATCAGAAAGAGGGCTGTTATCTTTTAAATTAAACAGCATTTTTGCCTTATTATTTGAAAAAAGCAAGTGATAGATTTCATTTGTTACAATTAAGGCAGATGGGGACTCGTTAATAATGCTGTCATAAATATAGCTTTTTACGAAATTATTTAAATAATCATTATATATAAAAATATCCGGTTCTGCAATTTCTCTTATATGTCTGACTAAATTCCTGTTAGTTAATTCGAAATTCAAATTCAGTCTCATCATTAAACGCAAAAGTGTATCAAAACTAATTTCCCTATAGCCTATATTTATTGTTTCTTGTATGTGGAAAGGGACTAAATGCATTTCATTTTGGGTTATGCAAATCTTATAATCTTTATAAAATTCGCTACCTGAAACATTAGGGTCAAAAGGTATTAAATTAACATGGCTGAAACCCAATTCATAAAGAGAACATAATGTTTGAACAGAGGATTCATATGTATCATTTACAACCAGCACATTTGCATTCTTAGGAAGTTTAGATACCTTATGAAGATATTTTTTTGCTAAGCTTCTATACATAAGAATTATATTATTATAGTTAGTGATTTTTTCTTTAATAGCATATAGCATAGTTTCTTCAGTGAGCAAATAAGCATCTGCGTCTATTTTTTCACCGCCTTTAAGTTCAGATAAATAATAATTTTCAAAAATAATATAATTTTCAAAAATACCTTCAAGTTTATTTTTCAAATATATAATAACTTCTTGATTATCACTATTTTTATAAATAATTGCCACCCTTTTCATAATTCTTTTTCCTTTCAATTCGTTTAATGCATTTTTTTCATCTAATATTATTATACTATATAATTATCCTATTTAATAGGTTTTAATGTAGAAAAATTAATAGTGTTTTTGTTAAAGGCTGTTTTTCTTACATAAATTCTTTAATGTGTTTTTATATTAAATTTTTTTATGTTTTGTTATATGTATAAATTTTTAAACCTGTAAATGATTGCGTCCTTCAAGTATAGTATCAAGCTCCATATTAAGAAACATTATGTAGTATATATGTCTTTTATACTAAATTTATTTTAAAGGGACATTTAATTGTATAAACTTGTTATTGTCTTCTGCCATATGGCATAAATATTGCATGGTTTATAATATATTATCCTAAAATTATGGAGGGATTCACTTGAAAGATTACATAATAAGACGGTTATTTATTGGGTTGCTCTTAGTGTTTACGGTAACAGTATTAGTATTTAGCATGTTGCATCTTATGCCGGGTGATCCTATTGATTTAATGGTTGACAGAAAAATTTCTTTTGAAAGACGAGAAGCCATGAAAGTTCAATTTGGACTGGATAAACCCTTGCCGGAACAGTATTGGAATTGGATTAGTAAGATAATAACCAAAATGGATTTTGGAATCTCTTTAAGAAATAGGCAGCCTGTTTGGGATATGATGAAAATGCGTATACCAATCAGCCTTAAATTATGCGGATTGACCCTTCTATTTGAAATGTTGATAGCATTGCCATTAGGGCTTATTTGTGCTTATAAAAAGGATACATTATTTGATAGACTTACAGTTAATATTTCACTTATTTTAACAGCTATCCCTGGTTTTTGGATTTCAGTTTTATTAATAATTTTCTTTGGTATAAAACTTAAATGGCTGCCGCTTAGCGGTTATGAAACTGCAAAGCATTATATTCTTCCTATAATAAGTGGGGTATTAGGCGGAGTGGCAGGGACTATAAGACTTACGAAGAGTGAAGTTATAGATGTTTTACGGGAAAAGTATGTAATTACGGCTTACGCAAAGGGCCTGTCAAAATATACTGTATTAATAAAACATGTTCTCAGGAATGCCTTGATACTTATAACAGTCTTGGTTTTTATGTCTATTCCCTGGCTTATTTCCGGTGCAGTAATAACTGAAAGGATTTTTGCAATCCCAGGTATGGGTAGTTTAATGATTAACTCAATTATTCAACAGGATTATGCAGTTGTTCAGGGATGTATTTTAGTTATTTCATTGCTCACAGTAATTTCTAATATTATTAGTGATATAGTAATAGGATTATTAGATCCAAGAATAAGAATTGCTATATCAGGGGGTGACAGATAATGAATAATAGTCCTGCAAAGGAATTCTTTCAATCATGTTGGAAAAATACTAACTTTATGATTGGATTTATAATAATTGTAAGCGTAGTTATCTTAGCAATATTTTCTGACAAAATTGCCCCGTACCCTTTTGATGAAGCTCATAAGGACGCTATACTTCAAGCGCCTAATAAAACATATTGGTTTGGTACAGATGATTTTGGGCGTGATATGTACAGTCGTATTATTGATGGAACAAGGATAACTTTAAAAGTCGCTTTTCTTGGTGCGGCAATTCAGTTAACTCTTGGAGTTACAATAGGATTAATAAGTGGTTTTTTTGGTGGCCTTGTCGATAGGATCTTGATGTTTATAGTTGATGTCACATGGTGTATACCAGGGACTATTTTAGCTTTAGCTGTTGTAACAGTATTAGGTAAAGGACTTACAAATTCCATTATAGCCATATCATTAGTAAATTGGGCAGGTTATGCAAGGACTGTAAGAGCTAAAACCATGGCATTAAAAAATTTGGCTTTTATAGAAACGGGTATAGCTTTTGGCGAAAAACCATTATCATTAATGCTTAGGTATATCTTACCGAATATTGTACCTTCCCTAATAGTATTAATTTCTATGAACCTCCCCGGAACGATAATGTCCACTACCACCTTAAGTTTCTTAGGACTTGGATCTCAGCCGCCGTCTTCTGATTGGGGACTTGCCATATCGCAAGGAATGAAATATATTAACCGTGCTCAATGGATGAGTATATTCCCGGGTATTGCCTTGGTATATACGGTGTTTGGATTCAATTTGCTTGGAGAGGGCTTAAGAGATTTGTTGGATCCGCGGCTAAAGTCGCAGTAAGGAGAATCAAAAGATGAATAAAGAATTATTAAGGTTAGAAAATCTTAGTGTTGAATACAAAATAAAAGACGGGTATCTTTCTGCAGTTAAAGATGTCAGCTTAACTATCAATCAAAGAGAAATATTTGCAATAGTTGGCGAGTCCGGTTGTGGCAAATCTACAATCGCACATAGCATAATGGGGCTTTGGCCTGATTATAACGTGCGAATAGGTGGAAATATATATTTTAAAGGACAAAAACTTAATAACATGACAAGCGTAGAAATGGAAAAAATACGTGGCAAACATATAGGTATGATATTTCAAAATCCGTTAGATTCGCTAAACCCAGTGTATACTACCGGATATCAAGTGGCAGAAGCTATTTTTTTAGACAATAAGAATCGTTTAAAAGTTTGGGAGCAAGTAGTTGAACTTTATAAAAATGTTAAAATGCCGGATGCAGAAAAAAGGATTCATAATTTTCCACATGAGCTTTCCGGAGGTATGCGTCAAAGAGTTATGATTGCAATGATGCTTTCCAGAAATCCGGAACTGCTAATAGCTGATGAGCCAACGACAGCTTTAGATGTAACAATAGAAGCGCAGATACTGCAAATAATCAGCAAGTTGAAAGAAGAATTTTCAACATCAATAATGCTTATAACTCATAATTTCGGATTGGTAGCTGAAGTGGCAGATAAGATAGGTGTTATGTATGCAGGTGAAATGGTGGAACAGGGAGATGTATTTGAAATATTTGATAACCCCATACACCCATATACAAAACTTTTAATGAGAGCTTTGCCTAGAAAAACAAAGTATGAGGGAAGATTACAGACTATTGATGGAACTGTTCCAAGACTAACAAATGTTAAACCTGGCTGTCGATTTGCCAATAGATGCCCTTTGGCAAAGGATATATGTTTTAGTGAGGACCCAAAAATTAAAAATGTGAGCAAAGATCATTTTTTCCGTTGTCATTTTGATGAGGAGGTTCTTTAATGAGTAAAAATATTAATACTGATATAGACCAACCTATGATAGTCTTGCAAGATGTAAAAAAGTATTTCTCTATATCAAGCGGAATTTTTGGGAGAAAAAAACAAATTGTTAAAGCTGTTGATGGTATTACATTAACAATAAATAAAGGTAAGATAGTAGGCTTAGTAGGGGAATCAGGAAGTGGCAAAACAACCCTCGCACGAGTCATATTAAACCTTACTAAATACAATGAAGGATCTGTAACAGTGGATGGCATAAATATTGGAACAGCTTTAAAGGAGGACAAAAAACGTCTTCGTTCTCAAATGGCAGTTGTATTTCAAGATCCTGCTTCAAATCTTAATCCAAGACAAACGGTAGAAAGCTCCATAATAAGACCAATGATCCTTCATGGAAAAGGGAAAGTTGCAGCGATGCGAAAAGCACGTGAGGCACTTAGTATGGTAAAGATGGATGAGAGGTATCTTAACAGCTATCCTCATCAACTTTCGGGGGGGCAATTACAACGTATTGCAATCGCACGTGCATTAGTTTTGGAACCTAAGATAATGATATTAGATGAGCCTACTTCAGCACTTGATATTTCTGTGCAAGCACAAATACTGAACCTTCTTTTAGACTTACAGGAAAATATGGACTTAACATATTTATTAATAACACACGATCTTAATGTTATACGGTACATCAGCGATATGGTGGCAGTCATGTACCTTGGGAAATTGGTTGAATTTGGACCAACACTTGAAGTTATGGAAAATCCTAAACATCCTTATACTAAGGGGCTTATATCTGCATCTCCAATCTTAAACCCTAGACTTAGGGGTGATAAAAAGTACATTATGGAAGGTGATCCGGGAAGTCTGATTAATTTACCGAAGGGATGTCGTTTTAGCCCTCGATGTCCTCAAGTCATGGAACGATGTAAAAATAGTATCCCTGAAAACTATGTTGTTGCCCCGGAACACCAGGCTGTTTGTTTTCTTTATGATAAATACATCTAAATTTCATTTGTATATTTTTCTAGTTTAGAACTAGATAATTATATATGGTGCAAACGTTAGGATGTTGCACCTAAGACTTATTAAATAGGGAGGTTAAAATGAACAAAAGAATTATTGCTTTATTAATGGTAATATTTATATTGTTGGGGAGCAGCGGATGCTCCAAAGAACCAACAAGTTCTGCAGGGAAGCCTAACGAGACACCGCCGGAAGTAAAAAATGAAAATGGGGGTAAGACCTTAGTACTGCATGATAGTGAGTGGATGGGGACAGATTTATTTCGTTGTCCAAGTTGGTATAATTCCCAAAGCTTGATTTCAGATTCTTTCTTTATTCAAGATCCCAATGACCCATCTGTATTGCTGCCAAATATCTGTTCTGATTACAAGGTAAGTGAAGATGGAATGAGTTTTAGACTTACATTTCCTGAAGGAATGAAATTTGCAAATGGGGCTCCTTTAGGTCCGGAGGATTTTATAGCATCTATAAAATACGGCCTTGAGGATCTTGATGGTGATGGCGAACCTGATTCAGATTGGGGATATGGATATAGTAACATTGAATCCATGGAAGTTGATGACCGAGATGTTATATGTTATCTTAGTGAATATCGTTCTGACTTAGAATATTTTTTGACAAAAGCTTTTATGGGTATTATCAGTAAGGAACAATTAGAAACAATGAATAGAGATGAACTTCTTTGGGGGGCTATACCCTATGGGCAATTTTATGTTGATGAATTTGTACCTGGTTCACACGTTGTACTTAAACCTAATCCTTACTACGTTACCAGTAATCCATTGGTGGAAAATAAGGGTCCATCCAAGCTTGAATCAATTGTAGTTAAGATGGCCGATGTTGAAGCATTTACACTTAATACGGGCTTAACAGAAGGTGATATAGATGTACTTACCGGTATTAATATGGAACAATATGCGGAACTTTCCGGGATAGATGGAATAAATATATTGGATGTAACATTCCCAAATATTGAGTATTTTGAGCTTAATCAAGATAGCAAACATCTTAGCGATATTCGGGTTCGAAAGGCAATAATGAAGGCCATTGACAGAGATTCCATGGATGAAATGTGCAGAGGTTCTTTTAAACCGGAATATTCTATGATTACGCCTGCCCTGCAAAATTATAGTAAAAAAGCTATGGATTATTTTAAAGAAAACTTTTCCAATGACATTGATGGTGCAAAATCTCTTTTAGCTGAAGCGGGATATGTAATGAATAATGATAATTTTCTTTACAAAGATGGCGAAAAACTAAGTTTTACATTTTTAGCCCGTTCTTCCGGAACAAGTGTTACTGTCGCACAAGAGATGCAGCTGCAATTAAAGGAAATCGGGATTGATATGGCTATTGAAACAATTGACTGGAACTATATTTATGAAAGGATAAATGATGATGATTATGATGCAGGTATAGAAACCCTTGGCTGGGGGGAGCCCATCCTTGTATTAAATTATTGTTATTATGACCTTAACAGTAAATCTGAAGAGGATTTTACGGCTTATAAGGAAATGGTAGCAAAATGTGTTAGTGAGCCAAATTCTGATAAACGTACTCAATTAATCTATGATATCCAAATGGAAATATATAAAGATTGTGCTATGGTTCCTCTTTATTCTGATGTGGAATATTGTGCTTACCGCAGTGATATAAAAGGTCTTGTAGTAACTTCTGACGGAAGTATCTATTATAATGACGTAGAATAAGAAAGTTAAAGAATCATCAATAAAAAGTCAATAGAATATCTATTGATTTTTTATTGGGTGCAAGCAGACAAAATAATAGGATTTAACAAAAAATAACTTATTAAATCCTATTATTTTTAAATAATTTTTATTTTTATAATAAATTTTTCTTACAAAAACTCTTTTAACCCTTTTGCTTCTTTTCCTAAATTTCCTATAGTTGTTTCAGCATGATAAAGAGAACTTACTATTGATTCTTCGATTGCTTCAGCAGAAGCTTCAAAAACTATGTCTATTTTATCATCAAAGAACATTTTTGTTTCTATAATGTACTTATCGCTGTAATGAGGAATTATGTTGGCTGTAGTAAAAGCTATTGCTATATCGCCACTTCCGTTGCCCATATAGGAGCCTGTTCTTCCAAGGGATATGGCAGAGCGTTTTGCCACTCTTTTTAATTGTCTTTCAGAAAGTGGAATATCAGTTCCAATGATTATAATAATTGAGCCTTCATCTTTTTTAATTTCTCCGCTTATCCTTCTGCCTATATGATCCCCTCCTATTACTAAATTTCCTGAAGAGCCAAAGTTGGACATAACCAAGGCTCCAATCGTGTACTCTTTCCCGTCTGCATTTACAATTCTTGAAGCAGACCCTATTCCGCCTTTAAACCCAAGGCAGCACATACCGGTACCGCTGCCTACCGCACCTTCTTCGAAATATTTCGATGGCGAGTTAAGTGCATTAAGGACATCCTCTTCAGTTACATGAAGACCCCTTATGTCATTTAATTTGCCGTCATTGCATTCGGTAATTAAACAATTGACTGTCCCTGTTGTAAGACCTATATCTTCGTTTTGTTTAAGCATATATTTCACCAAAGCATTGGCAGCGGTGCCTATGCTTAGGGTATTAGTCATAACGATGGGAGTTTCTATTGTCCCCAATTCATCTATTTGCAATAGACCCAAACTTTTCCCAAAACCGTTTAATACAGCTGATGCTGCCATAACTTTGTTTTGGAATATATTTCCGCCATGCGGGAAAACAACAGTCACTCCTGTATTAATATTGTCTTTTTTTAATGTTACATGCCCTACCATTACACCGTTTACATCGGTAATAAGATTTTTTATGCCTTTTTTGTGTTTTTCAAAAAGATTTAATCCACTGTCATTCGGTAAGCCCATATTTTCCTCCATTTATTAAATCTGATGCTAAAATCTAAATAGAATATTATATTAATTCTTATGCTAACTGTATTAATACAGTTAGCATAATGCAATTATTATGCCAATAAATAAATTTATAAACATAATCCTTGTTTAAACATAACTGAATTTTTTAAAAGATTGAATTGTATGCTATTCTGTGGCATGTATAATATAATTTTTATAAGTCAAAAAGGAAATCATTTGGTTAACAAATTCTTCTTGAAGAAAAATATTGAATTGTGGATATATTGATATATAATGTAATGCGGAGGTTAAAATGATAAAAAAGACTTTTAAAATAACTGTTCAAGCAGCAATTATATATCTTATATATATAGCAGGAAATTTTGTTAGCGGGCTAATAGCCCATGTAATTGTAATTCCAGGCAATATAATCGGCATGATAATACTTTTGGCGCTTTTGACAAGCAATATTTTGAAGCTGTCAATGATTGAAGAATTAGGGAACTTCTTGCTTAAATATATGGGCTTTTTCTTTGTGCCATTAACAGTAGGCCTTACGCAATCATACAAATTTATACAAAACAGTGTCATACAAATATTGATTATTTTGATTGTATCCTGTATTCTTGTAATGTTTGTGTCGGCTAAAGTTACAGACATATTGATTTCACTCAAGGAGAAAAAACATGACTAATCTATTAATGACAGTTGCTTTCATATTGCTTACAATTGTTTTGTTTAAGTTCAGCCTTATTTTAAGCAATAAATATAAAACGGCACTATTAAACCCAATACTGATATCAGCAGTAATTATAATTATAATTTTAAAAATATTTAATATTTCATTTTCTGATTACAACAAAGGAGGCAGTCTGATAGCTAAAGTTTTAGGTCCAATTGTTGTAATACTTGCCATACCCCTTTATAAAAACAGAAATGATTTAATGAAGAATTTTGTTCCAATAATGGGGGGAGTAATAGCAAGTATAATAACATCTTTTGTGTCGGTAATAGTTTTATGTAAATTGTTTGAAATTGATGAAACAATTATGCTGTCACTGCTATCTAAATCAATTACAACTCCAATGGCTGTTGAATCAACAAAGCTTTTGGGAGGAAATGAAGCTGTAACTGTTTTATCTGTAGTGCTTACCGGTTTAATCGGGGCAGCCCTTGCACCTATGGTTATTAAATTAGGTAAAATAAAAAACAATATTGCAAAAGGTATAGGAATTGGTTCGGCATCCCATGCTGTAGGAACCACAAAGGCTATAGAAATGAATGAAGAAACAGGGGCAGCCAGCGGTCTGAGCATTGGTGTAACAGGCTTACTAACCATAATAGCTATAATTATTTTCGCCTAGGAGCGTATATGAGTATAAATTTATCAAAAATAAAAAATGAAGATATGGAATATATTTATAAATGGTTTTCTGATGCTAAGTTTTTAAAATATTATGATTATTATCCACCCCTTCCCTTAAGTAAAGAAGAAGTGGATAAAATATTCAGTGATTATGAAAACAGCGAAAAATCAAAAGTATTCGCCGTAAGGACGGACAGCTCAATTATTGGCGTGGCCGGTTTTGATGATATAATAAAAGAAAATCAGGTTGCAACATTGTTTATCGGCTTGGGGAATGAAAGTGAAAGAAACAAAGGCTACGGCAGTGAAGCTATGAAGCTTTTGCTTGAATATGGCTTTGAAAACTTTAATTTTCACAGAATTCAGCTAAATGTGCTGGAATTTAACGTAGGGGCAATTGCTTTGTACGAAAAATTCGGATTTAAAAAGGAAGGTATATTTAGAGAGTTTGTATTAAGAGATGGAAAAAGATATAATTTGCTCTTGTATGGCTTGTTGGAAAATGAGTGGAAGAAATAAAAATTTGCAACAAAGCACAAAAAATTGCAGCGGCAAAAATTAAATAAAAAGAAGGCTGTCATCCTGTGTACAGCGTAGGATGACAACCATTGTTTCAGTCAGAATGACAAAAACACCTATGCTATGTTTGAATCAATCATTCTTGCAAAAGAAGACATGGGCTTTACCCCAATTTCTTTTGAAGCAATTCTTCCTTCTTTAAATAAAATTACCGTAGGTATACTTTGTATGCCGTAGCGAATAGCTAATTCTTCCTGTTCATCCACATCTACCTTGGCAACACTTATTTTTCCGCTGTATTGATCAGCTATTTTTTCTATTACGGGTGCTACCATTCTGCAAGGAGCACACCATGTTGCCCAAAAATCCACCAATACATATCTGTTTTCTTTAATCAAATTGTCAAATTCCTGAGTACTGTTGACAACTTTTATTTTTTCTGTCATTTTAATTCTCCTTTTTATCTATTTGTAATGCTGCATGTTGAGCAGCAATCAAACCTTCACTGACAGCTTTAGAAAGCTGAAGGGGTTTTCCTGTAATGTCACCTGCTGCATAAACTCCTTGGATATTGGTTTCCATATGTTTATCAACATTAATGAAATTGCCGTCTAATTCCAATCCGTCAATTAATGCAGTAGGCGCAACAGCATCTCTAAGCATAAAGACAGCATCTGTTTTTATAATTTCTTTTCCTGTGTTTACTGCTTCAACAGTGTCATCACCTATTATTTCAGTTATGTTACCCTTAATAAATATAATATCATTGCTTAAATTTTCTTGTTTGGGTTTTTTAGATACAAATGTTACCTTTACACCAATAGATTGCAAGAAATTTGCTTCCTCCCATGCATCTACGGATTGATCCCATACTATGGCATTTTTACCTCTATAAAGCATTCCGTCACAAGTTGCGCAATAGCTTACACCGTTGCCTAAAAGCTTCGCTTCTCCCGGCAATTCCTTAACCTTAGATATTCCCATTGCAAGCAAAACCTTTTTTGCTTCAGCAATTTCGCCGTTTATGTTAACCATGAAGCTGTCACCTAAAGGAAGTATATTTACTACTTTTCCTCCCTCTATTTTAATACCCATAGCTTCTGCATGTTCTATAAACTTATCCATCAATTCTTTTCCGCTTACATGATAAAAGCCTAAATGATTATCAACACGTTCGGCCTTTGATAAATAATTTTCCTTATTTGAAAAAATTCGCACAGTCTTACCTCTCGTATGTGCATTTACAGCTGCAGACAAACCTGCAGGACCTGCTCCGATTATTATAATATCTACTAAGTTTTCCATTTTCAACCTCTCATTCTTCAGGATTTATTACTGTCAATTCATTTACATTTACATTTCTTAAACAATTAGTGCAATAATATTTATGCTCAATTGTTCCCTTGCAACCAACATGTACTAATTTCTTATAGCATGTGTTTAAATGCTTTTGCCCCCACAGTATCAAACTGTTAAATACATCTTCCAAATCATAACCTTTATCCGTGAGCACATATTTATACCTTGGGGGATGTGTCTGGTAGATGCTTCTTTTAATCAACATATCTGTTTCTAATGTTTTAAGTCTTTCAGACAAAAGATTTGTCGGTATTCCATCAAGATTATCTTGGATTTCCTTAAAGGTTTCATATCCTAAAAAAATTTGATGCAATATCAATAAGGACCATCTGTCCCCAATTATGTTTAATGTTTGAGCTATATTACAGTGTAAATTATATTGTTTCATTTCATCTCCTCATAGTCTTGCAGTGTAATTTTGCTTGCTCCTTCTGTCGCACAAAATTGGTGCTTCTTATGAATGTTCTAGCACTATTTTTCATAAAAATATTCTGAAAAACAGGGTTCGCATCTCAAAAAGCTAATACCCTGCTTACTGCAGTAAATGTTCCGGTAAGTGTCATAAGGCCTATTATTATTAAAATAACTCCGCCTATTTTTATAGTATACTTTACCAAATTTCTTTTTTCTTTGAAAAAGTTTAATGTTTCTGCGGTAAACATACCTAATATTATAAAAGGTATCACAAATCCCAAGGTATAAACTGATACAAGCAATACAGAAGCATATGTACTTTCAGCATGTGATGCTAATATTAATACTGAAGAAAGTGCCGGTCCTACACAGGGAGTCCATGCAAAGCTGAATGTCAATCCCATTATGTAAGCAAGCAAGGGATTCATTTTGACAGTGTTAATATTTAAATGCATTCTTTTTTCCGCTTTTAAAAAATTCAGTTTTATTATATCCAGCTGAACCAAACCCATAATTATAATTATTATGCCGCCTATTTTGCTGAATAAATCTTTATTCCTATTAAAAAATATACCCAATGCAGAAAAAGATAAACCTAATAAAAAAAATATACTTGAGATACCTAAAACAAAAAATAAAGAGTTAATTAAGACTTTTTTTCTTTCATAAAATACTGTTCCATCATTGTTAACTTTTCTCCCATTGCCTGCCAAGTAGCTTATATATACAGGGATCAAGGGAAGAACACAAGGTGAAAAAAATGATACAAATCCTTCTATAAAAACCAACAGTGTGCTTATATTTACTGATAAACTTCCACTTCCCATATTAATCTCCAATATTATTTTTTTTAAATATAGCAAAGTAACTTTACTTTGTCAAGTGACTTTAAAGAATAAATTTAGTTTTTCTTGAATTTTTTTAATTGTATGATAATATATTTTTATAAATATTAATATTTCATGCAGATAAAATATAAATGGGAGATGAGAATTATTTTAGATTTTAAATGCTTAAGCCTTGAAGATAAAGAAATAATTGAAAAATACATTGATAAAAATAAATTAGAGTCCTATGAATATTTGTTTTCATCCTTGTATATGTGGAGAAAGCTAAATAATGTTAAATACGCTGTGTTGGATGATGTGTTGATAATAGAAAAGAATGAGGAAGGAAAAGGGACATTTTATGCTCAGCTATTTGGTTATAACAGGGATAACTTAACAAATATAATAGATGAGCTCATAAAAAGAAATTTAAATTTTACAGACAGGGACTTTTTATTTGGTGATGTGGATGAAAAGTTTGTGGAGGACTTAAAGAAATACACGGATTTTAAAATTGAAGATGTGGAAGATATCGATGACTGGGAATACATTTATAATACAAAGGATTTAATTGAACTGAAGGGCAAAAAATATCACGGCAAAAAGAATCATATAAATTCTTTTTTAAAAACATATGCATATCAAATAAAAACAATAAATGATGAAAATGTGAAAAGCGATTGTATGGACCTGCTTCATAAATGGCATGAAGAGGTTGCAGTTACGGTTGATAAAGAAATGATTATGGAAATTGACGCTATAAAAGATTTGTTCGGTGAGCTGCACTTTTTTGATTTGGATTCTATTGCTGTTTATGTTGATGGTGATTTGGCTGGTTTCGCTGTAGGTGAAAGGGTCAATGATAAGATGGCCGTTATTCATGTTGAACGGGGAGAATTAGCATATAAGGGTATATATGCATTTTTAAACAAGCAATTTTTGGCGGAAAACTTTTCTGATACTGAATTTGTAAACAGACAAGAAGATACAGGAAATGAAGGACTCAGGAAAGCAAAACAAACTTATCATCCTGCAAAAATGGTAAAAAAGTATTTGGTGAAATTAAAATAGTAAGATACAACTGTTTGATATAAACTATTTAATAATAAATATCAGAATTTATTTTGAATTTAAGTTTCAATAAAGAAAAGAAGGATATAATTCTATAATAAACAGAAAAAATATTATTGAAAAGGAGCCTTATTTATGGACGATGAAAGATTAAATGATAATTTTGAAAATGAAAATTCACAAGAAAATATATTAAATGAAAATTTGGCAGAAGAAATTCCAAATGATGTTAATTTTATCATGAGGGAGCCTGAAATCAAAAAGCCTAAAAGAAGAAAAAGAAAACTGATTATGGGATATATAGCTATTGTATTGTTAGCTTCCATAGTCGGTGGCCTATCCGGCAGTTACATGACAGCAAGCATGTTAAAGCAAGCAGCTGAAAATGAAATTCCCAAATCATCGATAAATGCCCAGGATGTTAATATTAATTTGTCTGATGATATTTATTTTGCAACAGCAGTTGCAGAAAAGTCGCAAAAATCAGTTGTAGGAATTACAACTTTGGTGGAGCAGGAAATTAATACATTTTGGGGGTCTCAAACAAGGAATGCGCAGAGTATGGGCTCCGGGTTTATTGTAGATTCGAATGGATATATAGTTACAAATGCTCATGTTGTAGGCGACGGAAAATATAAAAGTATTACAGTATCCTTGATAGACGGCTCAACGCAGGTTGGCGATGTATTGTGGTATGACACATCATTGGATTTGGCTCTTGTAAAAATAAATTTGACAGATCTTCCGGCAGTTGAATTAGGTGATTCTGACAAACTAATGGTGGGTGAACCTGCAGTTGCAATAGGAAATCCAATGACCTTAGATCTGGAAAGAACAGTTACCCAAGGTATAATAAGTGGTTTAAACAGATCTATAGCATTTGAAAACGGAACAGTTATTGAATCTCTTATACAAACTGATGCATCCATAAATTCAGGCAACAGCGGCGGACCCTTATTTAATGCAAAAGGTCAAGTAATAGGTATAAATACAGCCAAAATGACAACAGCTGAAGGCTTGGGATTTTCAATACCAATTAATACAGCAAAACCAATAATTGAGCAAATAGTGAAAAACGGCGTATTCAGAACCGTCTATGTGGGTATCAGCGGCATGGCTGTTGAAACATACGAAATGGGCTACGGCATAGACTTAATAGCAGATTACGGGGTTATTATAATTGAAACTGTAAAAAATTCTCCTGCCAGCGAGGCTGGTCTTCAACCAAATGATGTTATAACTGCGATTGACGGAGAAAAGATTGAGGATATGGAAGGTTTAAAAAGAAAGTTATATGATTATACAGATGGAGACAAATCGGAATTCACAATTTTAAGAAATGGCGAAGAACTAAAAGTAACTGTAACCTTGAGAGTTAAACCGGATACCTTTTAGGAAGGGTAAGGAAGGCGTAAAAAAACAGGAGGAAGAAAATCTCCTGTTTTTTTTCTTTTTTATTCTTCTACACCGAAGCGTTTTAAATTTGGTGAAACAATTAAATTTGCATCTGTTGCTGCAATAACATCTTCAACACTTGCTTCAGGTCCTAATTCTTCAAGAACCATACCTTCTTTTGTAACCCTTATCAAAGCCATTTCAGTAACTATTATATCAACCTGTTCCTTAGCAGTTAAAGGAAGAGTGCATTGTTTTAATAATTTTGGTTTTCCTTTTTGTGTGTGAACCATTGCAATTATAACTGTATTAGCCCCAACTACCAAGTCCATTGCACCACCCATGCCAGGGACCATTTTGCCCGGGATTTTCCAGTTTGCAAGGTTACCTTTTTCATCGACTTCCATTGCACCCAATATTGTTGCATCTACGTGCCCGCCTCGGATAATTCCAAAGGAAGTGGCACTGTCGAAAAACATTCCGCCCGGCACTATTGATGAAGGCATACCACCTGCATTTACTAATTCCCAATCTTCTTCTCCCTTAGCAGGAGCAGGTCCTAAACCCAAGAAACCATTTTCTGATTGGAATGTTATGTCTACGCCTTCCGGTATAAAATTTGCAACCATTGTAGGAAGACCAATACCTAAGTTAACAACATCACCGTCTTTTAGTAACTCAGCAACTCTTTTTGCTATAACTTTCTTTTCATCCATTATTTGTCACCTCCAACTATATAGTCAACAAATATGCCTGAGCACATAACATGTTCAGGATTGATTTCTCCAACTTCAACTATTTTATCAGCTTGAACTATAACTAAATCTGCAGCCGTTGCCATAATTGGGTTAAAGTTTTTCATGGTTTTGTTGAATACCATGTTTCCTTTTTTATCAACTACTGAAGCTTTTAATAATGCAACATCAGCTCTTAATGGAGTTTCAAATACATACTCTTTATCATTTATTGTTCTTGTTTCTTTTCCTTCTGCTGCTTCAGTTCCAATACCTGTTGGTGTATAAAAACCTCCAAGACCATTACCGCCACATCTTACTTTTTCTGCAAGAGTTCCTTGAGGAGTAAGTACAACTTCTGTTTCTCCTGAATTCATTTGATTTGCTGTTTCAGGGTTAGTTCCAACGTGAGATGCAATCATTTTTTTAAATTGTTTGTTAACAACCATTTTACCAACGCCTTTGTCAGGGAAACCTGTATCATTACAAATTAGCGTTAAATTTTTAACATTTTTTTCTACTAAAGCATCTATTATATCTTCAGGAGTTCCATTTGCTAAGAATCCGCCTACCATAATAGTCATGCCTTCTTTGACCATATCTGCCGCTTCTTTGACAGAAATTATTTTGTTAATCAATTTTATCATCCTTTCTCTTTTATTATAGTTAAATTCATCATCCTAAGCATAGCTGTTAAATGTTTGTTCTATTAATAGCTGCCAAGGATGATAAAATTAATTTAAAAAACTATCTTTGTACCAACATTGATGTGCCCATGCCACCGCCTATACATAATGTTGCAAGACCTTTTTTGGAATCTCTTTTTTGCATTTCATAAATTAGAGACACAAGTATTCTTGCACCTGATGCTCCGATGGGGTGACCAAGAGCTACTGCTCCGCCGTTAACATTTGTAATTTCAGGATTTAACCCTAAATCACGAACAACTGCCAAGGACTGTGCAGCAAAAGCTTCATTAGCTTCTATTAAGTCTAAATCTTCAACAGTCCATCCTGCTTTAGCCAATGCTTTTTTAGTTGCCGGAATAGGTCCTAATCCCATTACCTTCGGGTCTACTCCTGCAGAGCCGTATCCTTCTATTTCGCATAGGTATTTTAATCCAAGCTCATCTGCTTTATCTTTGCTCATAACTATAAAAGCTGCAGCTCCGTCATTTATTCCGGAAGCATTTCCTGCTGTTACAGTTCCGTCTTTTTTAAATGCTGGTTTTAATTTTGACATTTTCTCAATTGTAGAACCGTGTCTCGGGTATTCGTCAGTATCTATTACAAGGGGTTCACCTTTTCTTTGAGGAATTAGTACGGGAACTATTTCATCTGTAAACCTTCCGGATTTTTGGGCTTCTTCTGCTCTTACCTGGCTCTGATTTGCAAATGCGTCTTGTTCTTCTCTTGTAAGACCGTATTGTTCAGCAAT
The DNA here is from genome assembly GCA_964617605.1 of uncultured Clostridia bacterium. Taxonomy (GTDB): domain Bacteria; phylum Bacillota; class Clostridia; order Tissierellales; family Sedimentibacteraceae; genus Sedimentibacter. Next base: position 17,303 of record CAZTXR010000005.1, read on the forward strand.
ATTCTCGGCAGTGATACCCATGTGGTATCCGTTGAAAATATCGAATAATCCGTCATGCACCATGTAATCCACCACTTTGCCGTCACCCATTCTAAGTCCCCATCTGCTTTTTGGCAACAAGTAAGGAGCATTGGTCATGCTTTCTGTACCGCCGCATAAAATAATATCACATTGACCGCTTTCAACAAATTGAGCTGCCATGCTTACTGCTCTTAAACCTGAGCCGCATACCATGTTAATTGTCAGTGCCGGTGTTTCAATCGGAATACCTGCGCCCAAGCTTACCTGTCTTGCAACGTTTTGTCCCAAACCCGCCCCTAAAACATTTCCTAAATATACTTCTTCAACCATTGTTGCTTCTATTCCCGCTCTTTTAATAGCTTCTTTTGCCGCAACAACTCCTAAATCAACAGCTGACAATGAAGCAAAAGCACCGCCGAATGATCCTATTGGTGTTCTTGCTGCTGAAACAATTACTGCTTTTTTCATATCTTTCCTCCAAAATTTAATTTATTTAGTATAGTTATTATATAGCATTTTTCATGCCAACATTATATTTTAAAGCAAACGCCGAAATATAAACAATTATATAAAATAATTCGAATTTTGTTATATGCAACAATGCATATGGACTCAATTAAATCATTGCAATATTGCATATAATGATATATAGTTAATTTAGGTAATGCTTTCATAGCGAATATCCCTGGTAAGGATACAAAATAAAAGTTTTTGCCACTTCCATTATTGATTGTATCATAAGGTTAAATAAATATCAATCATCTTATTTATTTTTATTATTATAAAGAAAGGGAATAAATATGTCATCAATTAAATATGATTTAAATTTGGGATTTGTAATAACTGACGACAAATTCAATATATTATATTGCAATGAATATTTTAAAACAAACATTATCAAGGCAGATATATTAAATAAAAAAATAACAATATTTTTTCAAGACCTTAATGTCGATATGGGCAAAAATCTGTATTCCGTTAAATACATGGACAATTCCGTATATTATGTTATCCACAACGAGTTGAAACTATACAATCATGATTTATATACATTTTTCTTTTATGAATTTACAATAGGAAGCGAACTTGAAAAACAAATTGCAAGACTTAACTCTCAACAATATTTACATAATGAAATGCTCAACAAATTGAATGATGGAATATATATTACTGATGAATTAGGAACAACTATATTTGTTAATGATGCCTTTTTAAACCTTTCCGGTCTTACTAGGGACCAAATAATCGGAAAAACAGTTTATGACCTCAGAAAAATTGACATATTGCCAAACTCTTGCTGTGCAAAAGTTATCGAAACAAGGGGACCCGTATCTACCATAAATCACTATTACAAAGGTCAGAGGTGCTTGGTTTCAGGATCTCCAATTTTTGATGAAAACGGAAACCTTTCAAAGACAATTGCTGTTATAAGGGATGTATCCGAATTAGATGTTTTAATGAAAACTATAACTAAAGAGAAAAATTTATTTATTAAAAGCGATTATAATATGCAAACAAAGGAAGTAAATGATACAGTAGAAATTATAAATAATGTAAGAATGAAAAATATTTATAAAAAAGCAAAAAAGATAGCCAATGTGGACAGTACTATTTTGATTTTAGGTGAAACCGGTGTAGGTAAGGATTTTATTGCAACATATATACACAATATAAGCAATAGAAAAAAGGGTAAATTCATAAAAATAAATTGCGGTGCCGTTCCTGAACATTTGCTTGAATCAGAATTTTTCGGTTATGAAGAAGGTGCATTTACCGGGGCTCAAAAGGGCGGGAAAAAGGGACTTTTTGAAGAGGCAAATGGCGGAACCTTGTACTTAGACGAAATAGGGGACATGCCATATACTTTGCAGGTTAAATTGCTGAGTGCAATAAATGACAGAATGTTTTATCAAATAGGCGGAATTATCCCTATTGAGTTTAATGCAAGGATTATCGCTGCTACAAATCATGATTTGCAAAAGCTTGTAGAAGAAAAAAAGTTCAGAGCAGATTTGTACTACAGATTAAATGTGGTGACATTAGTCATTCCTCCCCTAAGAAACAGGAAAGAAGATATTATACCCCTAACTGCTCAGTTTCTTGAATATTATAATAATAAGTACGGAAAAAACAGTTATTTTACTTCGAATTGTCTTGAGAATTTTTTAATATATGAATGGCCGGGCAATATAAGAGAATTAAAAAATATAATTGAGCGATTAGTTTTAATGACAGACAATGCTGGCATTGATACAGATTTGTTCAGAGAGTATTTGATTGTAACGGAAAACAATACAGGCCTTACAGATTTATTTTTATCAGACAGCAAGACCTTAAAAGAAAAAACAGAAGAGTACGAAAAAGAAATAATTGAATCAACATTAGCTGTTTCAAAGAATATGAAGGAAGCAGCATTAAGACTTGGTATAGATATTTCAACATTGGTGAGGAAAAAGCAAAAATATTGTTTAAGATAAATTGGGTAAGAACTTTTAACAGAATGCAAAAAGGTACAATTATTTTGTCGTAAAAGGTAGAAATAATTGTGCCCTTTTTTGTAATTTCCAATGCTTTTTAATTGCCTGGTATAAAATAAACAAAGTTGTTAATATTAGTAATATAATCACTACAAACGATACCATTGTATCATGAGATCCCCCGCTTCACTCAGGATTACAAGGCACATTTAAAAAAATTTGGACTTAATAAAAAGGAGTTACAATGCATTATTACAAAAAAGTATTTATTTCAGCACTGCTTGTTGTTTTAGCTGTTGTAATCGCATATTCTGTTGAAGCTTATGCAGGATTGTCTGAAATTAACAGCAAGGTAATAAGGTTGCATGTTTTAGCAAATTCAGACAGTTTAGAGGATCAACAGCTAAAATACAAGGTAAGGAACAAGATTATCACAACATTTAATGAAGAATTTGAAAATATCAACTCAAAGTTTGATAGCTCAAATATAATTATTGAAAAAATACATCAAATAAGATGTGAGGCAGAGGAAGTTGTGAAAGAGGAAGGATATGATTACGACATAGATGTATATTACGGTAATTATAAATTTCCTCGCAAAATGTACGAAGAAATAGTTTTGCCTGAAGGTTATTATGATGCTGTAAGAATTGAAATTGGCAGTGCAAAAGGGAGTAATTGGTGGTGTGTAATGTTTCCGCCCCTATGTTTTGTAGATTTTGGAAAGGATCAGGAAAATCCTGTATTTGATGTTCAAACAGAAAGGAAATTACAAGAAGTATTGACATTGGATGAAATTGAAGTGATAAAAACTAAAAGGGGTATTGAAAATATTCAATTAAAATCAAAGATATTTGAATTTATTGAAAAAGGCAAGGTTGAAAAAACATCCAACACCTATGCATCATCTTTATCCAAATGAGACAGTGAGTGAGACAGTGGGGACGTATCCGAAGATACGTCCCCTGCTGTCTTGCTAAGACGGTATATCCAACTTTTTTATTTTATATTGAAGTGTTTGCCTTGGAACATTAATAAGCTTGGCAGCCTTTGTAATATTGTAATCTGTTTGTTCCAATGCTCGAATAATAATTTCTTTTTCAATTTTTTCCACAGCGATATTTAGCGGTTGTATTGCACCGATATCATATGAAATACTGTTTTTTGGCTGAAAATTTTTAAATTGAAAGGGGAGATGTTCCTCTCTGATAATTTCCCCATCATACAGTGATATGGCACTTTCAATGGCATGCTCCAATTCCCTTACATTGCCGGGCCAACCGTAATCCAAAAATATATCCAAAACCTCCTTTGAAATTTCATTAAAATACTTGTTGCATTTTTCATTGTATTTTTGAATGAAATGGTCTACCAAAAGGGGTATGTCCTCAATTCGTTTAGAAAGGTCAGGAATAACCAAGGTTATTACATTCAGCCTGAAAAACAAATCCTGTCTTATTTGTTTTGTTTCCACAACTGTTCTGATATCCGTATTAATTGCAGATATAATTCTCACATCAACATCTGTTGTTTTGCTTGAGCCTACCCTCCTGACCCTGCCGTCTTGAATTACTCTTAACAGTTTGGTTTGCAGCTCCAAAGGCATTGAATTTATTTCGTCTAAAAATAAAGTTCCCCCATCTGCCAATTCAAATAGTCCGGGTCTGTTTTCCGCCCCTGTAAAACTCCCTTTCACCGAACCGAACAAAATACTTTCAAGTAAGTTGGCAGGAAGAGCCGCACAGTTTTGAGCAATAAAAGGCTTGTATTTTCTGTTACCTGCATTGTGAATGGATTGTACAAACAGTTCCTTACCGGTTCCGGTGCTTCCGGCAATCATTACCGGTGAATCCGACATTGCAGCTTTAAGCCCTAAGGATTTTAATTTAAGCATTTCTTTGTTTTGACCTATTATATCCAAGAATGTAAATTTTGCTAAGGGTTTTGACGCTTTTTCCGCACCCTGATTAACTTCATACAATTCCCTCTGCAAGTTAACAATTCTTTCTGACAATTCCCTTACCTTAGTGATATTTCGAGAAACTTCCATGGCGCCTATTACTTTGTTGTTATAAAAAATAGGAAGTGTGGAGTTTAATGTAGAAATTTTATCACCCTTATAATTTACAAAGTTTTGTTCGACATTATATAAGGGCTTGCCCGTTTTCAACACTTTAATAATAGTGCTTGTCTCAAAAGTAAGAGAAGGATAAACCTCAAGTATATGCCTGCCAATTGTTTTTTCTGCATCAATCTCATCCAATTGTTTTGCTGCAGCATTGTAATGCACAACTTTTCCGCTTGCATCAACTATATGAATGCCATCATTTATTAATTCTATTGCTTGTATTAAGGTATCAAAATATTTAATCTCCATAATTATCCTCCTTTGTGCCAAAGTTTAGGCATATGATGCCAAAAATTCAGCAGCAAGGTTCGCCTTTATAGTTTTCTAATTTGGGGACATTCCTTCATGGACTGACCACAATTAATTACTTACCATGAAGGTGTGTCCCCATACATCTGCATTGATTAAGATATATCAATGTTTAATTTATTATAACTTTCATCCATATCGGCAAAAGTGATCTTATACTCAACATATACATTACCTCTGCCGTTTTCATCCAGATTATACTTGTAAACAAGTGTTATAAAGTCTAAATCAAAGCTGCCATAAGGTGTCGAATATAAATTATTGTAATTTATGTCCTGTATAAACTCCATTTTTGAAGAATAAGCTCCAACCTTGGTCATTAGCATTTTATCTTTATATATTTTTAATCGGGTACGGCTTCCCTTTTGTTCCATTATTTCACTTTCATCATAGTTTATTATAAAATAATCATCTAATTTTTCCAATGTTGCTTCTGTAATTATTTCAATAATATCTTCGTTGCCTGCTTCATCGATTGTTTGTCTAGTGTTTATTTTAATTTTTACATTTTCCATTTCTTCCCCCTTTCAAGAAAGGTTATCTATGGCAATTTCGTATAGATTCTGTATTTCTTTTTTCAAGAAATTGCCCCCTATTCTTCTTAATCGCTCCGGTGCGTCAGTTGCATAATATTCATATCGTGGTTTATCATAATTCTCATTGAGAATATCTTTTTCTTGAAGCAAATATTTCAAGTCTCTTGCTGTTTCAAAGGCAGGGTTTACTAATTTCACATGAGGGCCTACCACTTTTTTAATAGTATATCTCAGTATGGGGTAATGGGTACAGCCTAAAACCAATGCATCAACATCATGCTCAATTAATTCCGTAAGGTACTTTTCTGCAGTAAGCTCAGCAACATGAGAATATTCCCATCCTTCTTCAACTATTGGAACAAAGAGAGGACACGGTATACCGATTACTTCCGCATCATGGCGATATTCCATTATTTTTCCCTGGTATGCATAGCTGTTTATTGTGGCTGTTGTGCCTATTACCCCTATTCTTCCGTTTTCTGTAACCTTGGAAGCACTTCTTGCACCGGGATCTATAACCCCTAAAACGGGAATATCAAAATCTCTGACCAAGTTATCTAATGCAATGGAGCTTGCCGTATTGCATGCCACAACAATAGTTTTTACATCCATATTTTTTAAAAATGCAGAACATTGATGGGCATATTTTTTTATTGTTTGTTCAGATTTGGAACCGTAGGGTATTCTTGCGGTATCCCCTAAATATATTATGTTTTCATAAGGAAGCTGCTCCATAACTTCTCTCATTACTGTCAATCCTCCAACTCCGGAGTCGAAGATCCCAATTGGTCTGTTATCCATATTATACCCTCTTACATTCTTATTTAATATATATTATGAGATGTGTACATCTATATATTCATTATATCAAACATTAAATAATTCATCAAGACAAAAAGCTGAATTTTCGGCACTTAAATAATTATTTAAAACAACAGACGTAAGAGATGCTGAAAATTAGCTGTTTTTAATTTCTTGAATAATTGGCACGAATCTTGCTAATTATAAATTTGAATATACCCTATATTCAACCCAAACCCAATAATGAAAAAAGATTTACAGGAGGCATTATGATTAAAAAAGGAAACCCATATGGTACACACAGAGTGATTGAACCAAAGGGAGTATTACCACAACCTGCATTGAAAATTGACAACACAATGGAAATATACGACAACGAGATTCTTATTAATGTTCAGACATTGAACGTAGATTCGGCAAGCTTTACACAAATCAATGATCAAGCCGGTGGAGATGTAGAAAAAATCAAAGAAATAATGAAGGGTATTGTTGCTGAAAGAGGCAAACATCAAAATCCTGTAACAGGTTCAGGCGGAATGCTTATCGGCACTATTGAACAAATAGGACCTGCACTTGAAGGAAAAACCGATTTAAAGGTTGGAGATAAAATAGCAACTATGGTATCATTATCTTTAACTCCTTTAACAATTGAAGAAATTATAGAAGTAAGAAAAGATATTGATCAAGTTGATATCAAAGGAAAAGCAATACTGTTTGAAAGCGGTATTTACGCTAAACTTCCGGATGACATACCTGAAAATCTTGCATTATCAGTACTTGATGTTGCAGGGGCTCCCGCTCAAACACAAAAACTTGTTAAAGAGGGCGATACTGTATTGGTTTTAGGCGGAGGCGGAAAATCCGGACTCCTATGCTTATATGAAGCAAAGAAAAAAGTTGGCCCGACAGGAAAGGTTATATGCTGGGCTCATAGAGAAGTATCACTTAAAACTGTTAAAGAACTTGGATTGGCAGATGTATTGGTAGCAGGAGATGCTACAAACGCAATTGAAGTATATGATAAAATTATGGAAGCAACAGACGGACAATTGTGTGACTTGGTAATCAGCTGTGTATCAAGACCAAATTGTGAAATGTCAGCAATTCTTGCTACAAAAGATGAAGGAACCCTATATTTCTTCAGTATGGCTACAAGCTTTACAAAAGCAGCATTAGGTGCTGAAGGTGTTGGCAAGGATATTAACATGGTAGTTGGAAACGGTTATACAAAAGGACATTCTGAAACAGCACTGCAGGTAATGAGGGAAAGCAAAGAATTAAGAGAATTATTCACAAAACTATACGCATAATATAAACAAAACTATACGCATAATATAAAAACTAAGTCAAAAATAAGCATATGTCATTTT